>CAIUKP010000171.1 GCA_903899675.1 uncultured Bacteroidota bacterium
TAGCTTCCTGTATACCCGTGGTTTTTTTAACTGTTTTACAGGCAAACAAAATAAGCGAGCAGGCTAAAAAACAGGAAATTCGTTTCATGGGTATTTATTGTTTTCCGGTATGGCCAAATCCACCACTACCTCTATCGGTTTCGTTCAATTGATCTACAGTCTTCCATTCTATTAATTCAATGGCCTGCAGTACCAACTGAGCGATTCGGTCGCCGGGTTGAATAATTTGAGATTCTTGAGAAAGATTGATTAGGATTACTTTTATTTCGCCTCGGTAATCGGCATCAATCGTACCCGGGGTATTTAAACAGGTGAGGCCTTGTTTTACAGCCAAACCACTTCGCGGACGAACCTGAATTTCGTATCCCAGCGGTATTTCTACGAAAAGTCCGGTAGGAACCAGGGTTCTTTCCAAGGATTGCAGGGTAATCGGCTGATCAATATTTGCCCGAACATCCAACCCAGAGGAGCCTACTGTTGCATAGGCCGGAAGTGGAAAGGCTGACCGGTTAATTACCGGAATGGTAATAGAAGGCTTTAACATGCGTGCAAATTTAATAAAGTAATAAGAACCGGAAAGAAATATCTCTCCACCCCCCAGCTGCCTAACACCCTCAATATGGGCTTTTATTCGTTATTTTTGAGGCTTCTAAGTAATAAATGCTTGATGAAACTACCTTTTACATCAGTTTTGCGGCTTTTTCCGGTTCTGATTGGTCTACTTTATCTGGGCTGTACCAAAAATCTAACGGTTGCCAATACTGTGTACGACAATGATTTTTCCGGCTCAGAACTGGGAGCTTTGCGGGTTTCGGGGTGGAATAATGGTAGTTTTGGATCCTTATCAACACCTAGGTTGGCAAATTACAATGGGAACCCGGTTTTAGGTCTCCTGAACAACAATATTGCCCGCTTAGAACTCAACGAGCTACCAACCCATGACATCTTACGAGTAGAAGTAGATCTATTTTTACACAATAACTGGAGAAATGATTTGTGGAAAATGGAATGCGACGGAGAAACCCGCATATTAACAGGTTTTTCTAATGATCCTTCCGTTCAGCAAGCTTATCCAAACTGGTTAGGAAATGGTTCCGCCCTTAGTGTTGCAGGCACCAATGCACAGCAAAAAGGTCTTCCAGGTATTTGCGGCAATGCGGCTTCAGAAAAAGGAACCAGTTATTACAAAATCGTGCAAACATTTTCTCATAAGCAACGTGATTTTATCCTTCAATTGAGTGATGCAGGAGGCAATGTAAATGATACTTGCAACCGCAGTTGGTCGATTAACCGATTAACCATTTCCGTTTACCACAACTGATGCACCCATCGTTCATCCAACATTGGGTTCATTCCAACGAAATATTCGGCAGGCGATGACCAAAAACTTTATTTATACCGTATTACTGTCGCTGGTAAACTTGCTATTTCCCTTATTGAGCTTTCCATATGCATCCCATGTATTGGGACCCGAGGGAATAGGATCGGTACAAATGGCTATATCATTTGCGCAATACTTTGCCTTATTTGCTGCCTTAGGCATCCCGATTTATGGTATAACCGAAATTGCCCGACATAAAAACCATCCCGAAAATTTATCCAAAGCTTTTAGTGAGCTTACCATCATCTTTTTTGTGGCCAGCTGGATTTTGTTTCTGGTATATCTAATTATTATTTTCACAGTTCCTTTTTTCCAATCGCATCTTCGGTTATATGTTTTATCCGGAGCTTTGGTAGTTTGCAGCTTCACCTACACCGATTGGTTTTTCTCTGGATTAGAAGCGTTTAAAAGTATAACCCTCCGTTCGGTTGTTGTAAAAATATTGGCACTGTTATTACTATATGGTTGCGTACAATCGAAGTTGGATTTTGAGCCTTATTTATTAATCGTGTTGTTTTCGATTTTAGGCAATCAGTTACTGAGCTTTGGAATGAGTTTACGAATCACCCGATTGCAGTTCAAACAACTACAATTTAAAAAACATGTAAAACCACTTTTCTTTTTATTCAGTACCACCCTGGCCGCTAGTATTTATACAATGCTGGATACGGTATTACTGGGATTCTTGGCAAACGACCATTCGGTGGGTTTATATACCGCCTCCATCAAATTGGTTAAATTAACCATCCCCATTGTAACCGCCATGGGCGTTATTTTAATACCTTCAATTACCAGATTTTTTCAAGAGCAGGCAACACAAAAAATACAGGATTTAATTACAACTTCATTTCAGTTTCTGATTTTCTTTGCCATTCCCGTTTCAGCTGCACTGGCTTTATTAGCACCCGAATGTATCCTGGTTTTTTCGGGAAAAGAGTTTACGGATGCCATACCCGTAATGCGCATATTAGCTATGTTGCCCATTCTAATAGGATTCGGACATTTTTACTGTTTCCAAATTTTGCTGCCCGCTGGCAAAACCCAATATATCTTTTATGCGGTATTGGCCGGCGTTGTTACCTGTTTATTACTGAATTTATTACTGGTTCCTCACTGGAAATCGGTAGGGGCTGCGGTGGCCAATGTAGCTACGGAATGTGTGGTAACAGCCGGTTATATATATTATATGCGTCGCTTTTTTATCCCTCGCTTACAATGGCAGTATGGATGGCATGCCCTGGCCGGTTGCCTGATATTTATTCCCATCATTTATGGGATACGTGCTTATAATTTTTTACCCCTGATTACATTATTGCTCTCGGCCATCTTATGTTCAATAGCTTTTTTTGCCATTCAGTGGTGGATTTTCCGCCATCACTTTTTACTTAATTTTATGCAGCCGCTAAAAGACTGGTTGTTGCGTAAAAAAAACATACTGCCAGATGAATATTAATTCAGCTAGCAAACAAAACCCTAATCGGATAGCTGTTGTGATGGCTACCTGCAATGGCGCTGCTTTTATTGAGCAACAACTGCATTCCTTAATGCAACAAACCCTGCAACCCGATTTGGTAATTATCCGAGATGATGCTTCTGAGGATACTACTTTCGAAATACTTAGCCGCTATGCCAATCAAGCCGGATTCAACATTTCACAAAACCCGCAACGGCTGGGGGTAAATGAAAATTTTGCCAAATCAATTGCCGATGTTCCGGATGGTTACTTAATTGCTTTTTGTGACCAGGATGATATCTGGTTGCCCGAGAAGTTAGAGAAATCCGTTCAACTACTTACTAGCCTTACCAACGATCTAACACAGCCTGCTTTGGTATATTCCGACCTAATGCTAATGAATGAAGCGGGTGAATTAATCCATCATTCCGTTCACCAACGAAGAGGCCAACATCGGTATAAACATGTGTGGGATACTTTTATATATGGCAATATGGTATCCGGCTGTACCATTGTAATGAACCCTGCGATGAAGTTAATTATGGCGACACTGCCCCCACAGGGTGGTTTTATCTATGATGCCTGGTTGGCAATGGCAGCTTTTGGATTTGGCAAAATAGCCCAATTACCCCAGCCACTTATTCATTACCGCCAACATACCCAAAATGTAACTTTTGCAGATCATCGGGCGCGTAATCGAATGGAAAGATGGATCAATCATTGGCAAAATAGTTGGAAAGCCAATAGTTTTTTGCAGGAGGAAATTCAATTGGCAAAATCATTCTATTCGATATATGCCAATCGACTCTCGGTTGATAAAAGGAAAAGCCTAGAAAAATTAATTGCCCTCAATAACTGCCATTACCTGAAAAAAAAGGCAGGTTTTGAATTGAGTTTTCGATCCCATTGGACCAACCGATTTGCCAGCTAGCCCTCATGTAAACAAGCATTTCCATTGGCGGGTTATTCTTTATCTTGCAGCACCGATGAAAAAGACTGCCATCATTCTTGTAAACTGGAACAGCTTTGCACTAACCGCACAGTGCATACGTTCGTTGCAACAATTAAGCCAGCCCGAATCGGCAACGGTTATTTTAGTAGATAATCATTCGGAAGATGGCTCTGGGGAAGCATTGAAAAATGAATTTCCACATATTATCTATATACAGGCTCATGATAATCTAGGGTTTACGGGGGGCAATAATTTAGGTATCTTATACGCGATAAAAGAGAAATTTACCTACACCCTGCTGCTGAATAATGATACCACCGTTTCCCCAGATTTTTTAGCGCCCATGGTTGCCTATATGGATGCCCATTCCGAGATGGGTGCCTTGCAGCCACTGATATATTACCACCACGAGCCTTCTATTATTTGGAATGGTGGATCCTACTACAATAATTGGTTGGGGCATCCTTCGATTAGATATATCGGGAAAACATTAGATAGCACCCCCTTGCAAAAAACTACCCCTATTCCTGTGGACTGGATTACTGGTTGTGCTTTTTTTACAAGAACAAGTTTACTTGATAGCATTGGAGGACTTTCCGATAATCTTTTCATGTATTTTGAGGATATAGATTTGAGTTTTCGGATTCGTGAAAAAGGATACCAACTTAGGTTACTTCCGCAATCAGTTATTTGGCATGTAGGGGGCATGTCGAATAAAAACAAAGAAAAAACCCGCGAGGGCTATGTGAATCCGGTAGTACATTACCTGAATATTCGCAACCGGATATGGATATTAAAACAATATACTTCGTTGCAATATCTTCCTTCGGTATTACTTTTTAATAGTTTGTACATTTCGGGAATCTTGTTCTATTTTATCCTTAGAGTAAGATGGGGTAAATTTCAAACGGCCTGTAAAGCAGTGCTGGATGGATTATTAGATCAAATTGAATACAAACCGTTAACATCCCCTTCGGAGTAACCTACTATGATTCTATTCCCCATTATATATCTTGCTTCTTTTTTTTATGGGCTGGTGCTCCTGTATAAAAAAGATATACGGGGATTTCCGGTTTTTGTTGTTGGGGGATTACCTATTTACATCCATGCTTTATCCGTTACCCATTTGTATGGATTTGCAGCGATCATCCCTGCCATGCAAGCCTGCAAAGAGATTATAGTGTTCGCTTCCTTTGCCATGGTACTCTTTACCTTACAGGAGAAACCCAGATGGCATAAGGTAGATAAATGGATGCTGGTTTTTTTTGCTGCCTCCCTACTTTACCTGGCATTGCCAATTGGCCCCTACCCTTTTATAAGTAGATTACTGGCCTTTAAAGCACTTTCGGTATTTCCTTTGATTTACTTTACCGGACGTTTCTGCAAAGCGAAGGATATTAACTTGAACTACCTGTTTTCTTATATCTGTATTGTATCTATTATTGCTGCCGTTGTTTTATTATTTGTTGAGTTATTTCCTTACGAGCACCTACATACCAAAACTGGCTTTTTAGATTTTCATATCCAATTTTTTAGTGCGGAAGAATCGGGGAATTATGGTTTGTTCTGGACTTTTGAAACGGAAACCGGACTCAAACGCTTTGGCAGTATTTTTAGTAGTCCGCTAGAACTGGCAGCTTCCACTGTGCTTACCTTATCGGTTTTATTGGCATTGGCAGGAGACCGATGGATGCGCTTTCGATTTTCGGGATTGTATACAGCCAGTTTAGTGGCAACGCTGTTTTGTATTGTATTGGCCATTTCCAGGGCCTCACTCATCAACTATTTTTTGCTGTTTTACTGCTTTGCGCATATAACGCAACAAAAAAAATGGGTACAATATTTTCACCTGGCATTTATTTGTGCACTGGCGTTATTGGTATTTGTGGTAAAAGGCAATCTGCTTCAATTTGTGATAGATACCCTGCGGTTTCAGAATGCTTCTAGTATCGGACACCTGTTAGAATGGGTCAATGGCCTGCAGGCAATGGCAGCCCATCCCCTGGGTATGGGATTGGGTTCATCGGGTAGGGTTGCCATGGAAACGAATGACCATGTAGGCGGAGAAAATCAATTGATTATTATCGGAGTGCAGGTAGGCATTCCGGTATTACTGGTGTATATGTATATCTATGGATTATTAATTGTAACCGGTTTACAAACATTAAAAGTTTCGGCTGGTAAACAAAAAAGGCTAGCAATGGCGGTTGTATTACTGAAGATTGGAATGTTCATTCCGCTCTTTACTTCTTACATCGATTCGTTCAATTACATCACTTATACCATTAACTTTTTAAGTGGGTTGATGATTAATATGATCATGAGTAAAGCTTCCAACGCATCGCAACTGCGGCAGTTGAATTGATTAATTTATCTGAATAATCCATACCGGATAATGCAATAAATAGCCCTAAACCCATCTTTCCAGTTGATTTTTTTTCCTTCGGCAAAGGTTCTGCCATAATAAGAGATGCCTACTTCGTATATTCTGATTCCGGGAAAGCGGACCATTTTAGCGGTTACTTCGGGTTCGAAGCCAAATCGCTTTTCTTTTAAATCGAGACTTTTTAAAATATCGGCGCGGAATAATTTATAACAGGTTTCCATATCGGTGAGGTTCAGGTTATTGAACATATTCGATAAGAAGGTTAAAAATTTATTGCCAATGCTGTGCCAGAAAAACAAAATACGATGCGGGTTGCCGCCAATAAATCGAGATCCATATACCACATCGGCATACCCTTCTATAACGGGTTGTAATAAAATAGAAAACTCCCGGGGATCATATTCCAAATCGGCATCCTGCACAATGATGTAGTCGCCGGTTGCATGCCGAATGCCGGTATGCAAAGCAGCGCCCTTGCCTTGATTTACTGTGTGCTGGTGATACCGTATAAAAGCATATTGCTGTACCCATTCTGCCACAATGCTACCCGTTCGGTCGGTAGAGCAATCGTTTACCACAATAATTTCCTTATCAAAGCCTTCCGGAAGTGTAACCGCAACCAATCGCTGCAGGATAGATTCAATGGTGGGCTCCTCGTTGTAGGCGGGAACAATAATACTTAATACCTTATTCATGCGCTGCAAATATAGTTATTTTGAAGGGCTAGATAATCGCTGCAACCAAAACTTCATCTGCACAGCCGAAAGTAATAAGATGAGGGGTACCATAACGGTTAACATTCTTTGATAAGCTGAGACCACCAGCGTAGCCCCCAGAAATAATATTAGAAAAGCTACCAAAGTGAAAAAGATAGTTCGATGAGGACCCCGATAAATTAAGCTGCTGATGATTGAAAAGATACAAAGAAAAAATACCAATGCCCCGGGTGGAATACGAGCCAGATTGGCAAGACGGGGATAGCTATAGGAATAGGGCAGTCCAAAAAATAACCTGCCCGCATTTGCCATACAGTTTTTCAGGTATTTAACTGGATGCTGTCGGATATTTTGCAGGGCTTTATTTTTAAAGGCATCATCCCTTGCCACTCCCTGAAATTGATAGATGCCATCGTAATCGGCCTGATGATGTACAGCAAATAAAGCCGCATTGCAAGGTTGTGTAGAATCGAAGCCACAATAGGCTGTAAAATGATCATCATTCCAATCACCCAACTCTCCCTCTACTGGGGTGCTGGCCCAATACAACGACATTCCCCCACTATTGGCCCAATACAGTAGTTTTCCAGTTTGCTGATAGGTGTATAGCAAATAGGGAATATTTAGTAAGAAGGCTAATAATACTATCTTTCCAAACTGAACAATTGATTTCTTTTTAGTAATCAAGTATCCCGCCAATAACAAAATCAATAACGCAAGTATTACATACCCAAATATCACTTTGGTAAGGGCAAGATATCCTAAGAAAAAACCTGCCAGTAGGATATATAGAAGGGAATAATTGAACAAATACGATTTTAGCAAATAATACAAAAACAAGCACAGCAAACAACTGCTGAGTGGTTCGGTATATAACCAGCCCAATTCTTTATAAGCCACATAATAAAAAGCCCAGCATAGCGAAAAAAACAGGGCCAGTGAATGGGTTACCAATAATTGTAAAGACTTACATAAGAATACTAGGGATATATATTGAAAAAGTGCATTTAGTAAAACAGGAATTATTAGTGGACTATTCGCCCAAACAAAGGGAACGAGTATAAGGGGGTATCCGGGGCCATTCCAAAGATTGAGGGCTTCTTTAGGGGAATAAAATCCAGCTGCCAGATTTTGCGCAAACATATAATACCTGCCCTCATCACCCTCCATTTGATCGCGATGCGCCAATCCAGCAATCAATAAGTAGATGGCCAAAAATGGCAGGAAATTGACCCACGGATTGGCTGATATTTTTTTCATCTACTCTAAGTTAGGTTATCTTTACCAACCAAAGGAGCGGGTAAACTGCCCCAAACTCCTGCGAATGTACTATAATGCCGGAATCTACTTATGCCCCCACCCATTAAAGTATTTATAGACATTCGAGATTTACGCATCGCCAGAACGGGGGCTAAAACCTATTTGGAGGAGATTTATCTCCAACTAAAAAATGGATACCCGGGTTTTACTATCCGATTTGTAGACACCTGGCTTCCGGTATATCGAGGAAAAAATAAATGGCTGAAGGCATTAGAACATGCCCGATTTTTTTGCTGGAAGCAGTTCATCTTACCGTTAATTTGCCTACTTCGCGGATGTGACATTTTGTATTGCACCGATTATTTTCTTCCCCTGGTTACTTTTCGTTTTAAAACAGCGGTTGTATTTTATGATGCTTTTTTCTGGCAGTATCCAGAACAATATAACCGCTTCTGGCTTCAATTATTACAAAAAGTGGGAGTGCCGGCAGCTAAAAAAGCCTCCGCCATCATTACCATTTCCGAACATTCGAAAAATCAAATTATCGAATGCGTAGGATTAGAAGCTAAAAAGATTCATGCCATACACTTGGCACCCAAATCTTCTTCAGCCATCATTCATTCGATACCATCTGAGCCCATCCATCAAGGTAAAAAATACATCCTACATATCGGTGTATTGGAAAAAAGGAAAAATTTATTGAATCTCATTCGGGCATTTGCATTATTGAAGGAAGCGGGTTATCCGGAATATTATCTTGTACTGGCAGGCGGCACGATTTTGAAAAAAAATCTAGACGATAGCAACAACATTCGCCAACTGATAAAAGAATTGCACTTAGAAGCATCAGTAATACTTCCGGGATTTATTAGTGATGAGGCATTAGCGCATTATTATCAGCAGGCCAGTTTATATGCATTTGTATCTATCAACGAAGGATTTGGATTACCCATATTAGAAGCTTTTCAACATCAACTACCTACCCTGATTGCCCAAAATAGTTGTTTACCGGAGGTGGGGGGTGATGCAGTAATCACCTGCGACCCTTTCGATTATCGAGATATTGCCGAAAAAATGATTTCGATTGTTAGCAATCCCAGTTTACAGCAAACATTGATCGAAAAAGGAACGAAGCGATTAGCAGAATTCTCCTGGGAAAAAACAACCAAAGAATTGATGCAGGTTTTTACTCAACTGATGCAATCCGATGCCAGCTCTCAAAAATAGTGTGCAATATTATCCGGCTAACTCAGCATCCACCATCCCTTTTACCACATCCTGTAAGCGATAAGTAGCTTTCCAGCCCAACACCTCCCCTACTTTCTTCGGATTGGCACTACCGCTTAACAAATCTGCCGGGCGAAACAATTCAGGGTCGATTACTACATGCTCTTGCCAATTGAGTTGCAGATAACTAAATACCAACTCTATAAATTTTTCCAGGGAATGGGATTCACCGGTTGCAATCACAAAATCCTGCGGTATATCCTGTTGCAGCATCCGCCACATAGCTTCTACATACTCGGGTGCCCAACCCCAGTCTCGCCGGATTTGCGCATTACCGAGGGATAATATTTCATTGCTGCCCTGCTTAATACGACAGGCCGCTGCAACTATCTTACGCGTAACAAACCGATGCGGACGAAAAGGCGACTCATGATTAAACATAATACCCGAACAGGCATATAATTGATAAGCTTCGCGGTAATTGATTACCTGCCAGTGAGCGGAGGCCTTGGCAATGGCGTAAGGACTTCTTGGCCGAAAGGGAGTATCCTCATCAGCCGGCGTATTATTCGTTTCCCCAAAACACTCACTCGATCCGGCATGGTACATACGAACCGGCAATTGGGTAAACCGCATGGCTTCTAATAAATTCAGGGTGCCGATGCTGATACTTTCATAGGTTTCCACGGGTTGCTCAAAAGATAATCCTACGGAACTTTGTCCGGATAAATGATACACTTCATCCGGTCGAATTCGGGAAAGGGTTTCGAGGGTACTTTTAAAATCGGTAGTATTAATAGACACCGGCCGGATATGCGACAAAAGGCCGAGTTTCTTCAGGTTAATGAAGGGGTTGGTGGTTGCATCCCTTGATCCTCCATATACTTCATACCCTTTTTCTAGTAATAAGGCACTCAAATAGGCACCATCTTGACCAGAAACGCCACAAATCAATGCCTTTTTCATGCCAGTACTTACAAGGTTAATTAAACCGCAATTTTACAATAATTCGGCCAATCGGCAAGATTAAGCCTAATCGGGAGGCTTTTCCCGGTATTTAGGGGCTATTTCATCAGGTGTGGCATTAATTGTAACTTGCCGCCAAAGTAAAAGCTTTGTTAGCATCCTTACACGAAAGATTGGGTAAAAATATGCGTCCGGCAGACCGTTGGATTACCTTGGGGCGCCTGATTCCCTTTGTGATGCGGGGTTGGTGGGAAAAACTATTTATGGGCCCAACAGCCGGTTGGGTATTGGTAGGAAAACAAGCAAGCATTCGCTATGCCAAACACCTAGAAGCAGGTAAAGATCTGATTATTGAAGATTACGCCGAAATCAACGCCCGCTCTTCCCGTAAAATAATCTTGGGCAACCGGGTTACTATTGGAAAATATGCTATCATCCGCCCCGGGAATTTATACGGGGGAGAAATAGGCGAAGGATTAAAAGTGGGCAACCACTCCAATATCGGGCCCTACTGCTATATCGGCTGTTCGGGATATATCGAAATTGGAAATCATGTAATGATCTCTCCCCGGGTTAGCATCTATGCCGAAAACCATGTGTTTACCGATCATACCCAAACTATTAAAAGTCAGGGTGTGGAAAGAAAAAATGTAATTATAGAAGATGATTGCTGGATAGCTGCCAACAGCATTATTTTAGCGGGGGTTACCATTGGAAAGGGTTCCGTAGTGGCAGCCGGCAGTGTGGTAGCTTCAGATGTAGCTCCCTATAGTGTAGTAGGTGGTGTTCCCGCCCGCCTTATCAAAAAGCGGTTACCCGATTCATGAATATACTTATCCTCCATAGTTCCTCCGATCAATATGGGGCCAGTAAAATATTACTGGGATTAGTTCAGTTGCTGATGAAAAGAAATCATCGGGTGTGGGTGGTGCTGTCTGAAGAGGGGCCATTATCCAATGATTTATTACAGGCAGGTGCAGATGTAATTTATATCCGGCTAGGTATTCTAAGAAGAAAATATTTTTCACCATCCGGAATCATTAACCGCCTAATTGCGTTAAGAAAAGCAAAAAAAGAATTAGAAAAAATCATACGCCAAGAAAATATCGAGCTGGTTTATTCCAATACCACCGGCGTGTTGGCGGGTGCATTGGCCGCCAGTAACTGCAGGGTAAAACATATTTGGCATGTGCACGAGATAATTGAAAGTCCTCAATGGTTTAAGCGGATACTAGGTAAAATCATGCGTCAATATGCGCAAACGGTGGTGGTAGTATCCGAGGCTGTAAAACAATCCTGGTTATCCGTTATACCGGA
>CAIUKP010000172.1 GCA_903899675.1 uncultured Bacteroidota bacterium
AGCTCGGGTTTATGGAGACCATTGTTTACTAACTGCCAACCGAAACGTAATGGCAGATATTAACCGGATTTTCAAATACTTAGAAAACTGGCAAACCGGGATGGCAGAACTAAAAAATTGCAGAACCTTGCTGGTTTGTCCGCTAAAAATGCGGAAAGAATTACAGATTTTAATTGGCAAAGAAATAAAAGAAGCAAAATTAGGAAAGCCGGCATCTATCATACTTAAATTAAACTCTTTAAGTGATCAGGCATTGATTTCGCGCTTACATGAGGCAGCACAAGCGGGGGTAAATGTTCAACTAATCATTCGCGGCATCTATTGCCCAATCATACCGCCTAAAAAAGAGACAATCCCTTTGCAAGCCATCAGTATTGTAGATGAATATCTAGAACATGCCAGAGTTATGATTTTCCATAATCAAGGAGAGGAAAAAGTTTTCATCTCCAGTGCCGACTGGATGGTAAGAAACTTAGACCATCGGGTTGAAGCGGCCATTCCGATATTAGAACCCGAATTGGCAAAAGAGTTAAAAGAGATCATTCAAATTCAGTTAAAAGATAACGTAAAGGCACGCATCCTAGATCCACAATTGGCTAACGATTATGTTTCCTCTAAGGGAAAAAGGCCTATCCGCTCGCAAGTAGAGATATACAAGTTCTTGACCCGGAAAATCCAACCAACCTCATGAGATTAGCCGCAATTGATATTGGAAGTAATGCTGCCCGGTTATTGATTTCTGAAGCAATTGCAGGAAAAGACGGAACAGTTCAGTATAATAAATTGAATCTGGTTCGTGTTCCACTTCGCCTAGGGTTTGATGTATTTGAAAAAGGTGAAATCTCTAAAGAAAAAAGAGGCATGATATTGCAAACGATGAAAGCGTACAGTCACCTGATTAATGCATACGGTGTAAAACAAGTAATCGTATGTGCAACCAGTGCCATGCGCGATGCCAGCAATAGTGCCGATATTATCAGAAAGGTTAAACTAGAAACCGGATTAGAAATTGAAATTATCAGTGGCGAACTGGAAGCCTCGTTGATTTACGAAAATCACATTGCCGAAAATATGGATACCGACCACAGTTACTTATATATTGATGTGGGTGGAGGTAGTACCGAATTAACTTTTTTTGCTGATGGAAAATTAGTCAGTAAAGAATCTTTTAACATCGGTACCATCCGATTGCTAAAAAATATGGTTTTAGAATCACAGTGGGATACCATGAAAGAAACCATCAAACAAAAAACTAAAGGATACAAAAAAATTGTTGCCATTGGCACTGGAGGAAATATAAACAAAATTTTTTCACTCAGCAAAAAGAAGGATGGCAGACCACTTACCCTCGATTTACTGAAAGACTATTACAAAGAGTTATCTAGCTACTCTTTGGCCGACCGTATTAGACTCTATGATTTACGGGAAGACCGGGCTGATGTTATTGTTCCGGCGCTGCTGATTTATCTGAATGTTATGAGGTGGGCAGATGCGGAAGAAATCTATGTTCCGAAGATTGGTTTGGCAGATGGGCTGATACATCACCTTTACGAAGAAATTCATTCCAAAGTGCAACCTGCCGAATAATTATCCTTCAAAATCACTGCTTCACCGAGGTTAATCCCTAATTCACCCATAAATTTTTTGGCAATACAGGGTACGCAGTAGCTTTACTTGGCTCACAAGAATAACTCCCTACCCGTGAAGAATAATAGAAAAACACTCGTATTGATTGCGCATATCGCTGCTTGGGTATGTTTTTTCATGCTGCCCTATCTGGTGTTTTTTCCTCGACTGCGAGAATTTAGCATGAGCAATCATCAACTCGCATCCATTGTTTGCAATAATATATTTATTGTGGTATTCTATTACCTGAACACCCTTTGGCTGATTCCGAAATTATTGGTTAAAGAAAAATGGCTCTGGTATAGTTTATCGATTATAATTTGTTTACTCATTTTTTTAAATGTTCCGAAAGTAATTGCTGGATGGATAGCTGAGCCGGAAGTAAGTCCTATTCAAAACCGAGAATTTATTCGCAACCCCGCTTTTCAGGGAAGGCCTCGTGGATTCGGAACAGAAGGACGGCGCCCCTATGCCAATCCGTATAATACCGTTTTGTTTTTACTTGTTTTTACTGTGGGCACCTGTATTTCTATGATTCAACGGTGGCTGCAAACGGAACAACATAGAAAAGAAGCAGAGAATGAAAAGCTGAACACAGAATTGTCATTTTTAAAATCACAAATCAATCCGCATTTCTTTTTCAACACACTTAATAATATTTATTCCCTGGCAGTTGTAAAAAGTGAAAAAACGGCTCCGGCGGTTATGAAGCTTTCTAAAATCATGCGCTATATTTTGGCAGATTCACAGCAAGATTATGTACCGCTCAGTAAAGAAGTAGAATTCATCAACAATTATATCGATTTACAACAGGTTAGGTTAACAGATAAAGTAACATTAGATTTTTCTGTAGATGGGGAAATAGAACCCTATTCCATTGCCCCCTTATTGTTTATTCCCTTTATTGAGAACGCTTTTAAATATGGAGTAAGTACTAAAGAAGTTTCAAATATTTCTATTCATTTAAATACAAAACTCAACCGGGTTATTTTTGATGCCAAAAATTATATCGTACCTTCCGAAAATAATGAAATGGAAAAAACAGGTATCGGTATTAACAATGTTAAAAGAAGGCTAGAATTATTATACCCCGGAAAGCACCTATTAACCTGTGAAGCTCATCAACAAACCTATACCGTTCAACTCGAAATTAATATCGAATGATACATTGTATAGCAATAGACGATGAGCCGCTAGCGCTTCAGTTGGTAACAGAATACTGCATGAAAATATCTTTCCTGCGGTTAGAAAAAACCTTTACCAACACCGATGAAGCCAAGGCTTATCTGGCAAGCAACACCATCGACTTATTATTCTTAGACATTCAGATGCCCGATATTAATGGCATGCAGTTTTACAAGAATCTGGTTAAAAAACCTCCCGTAATTTTTACTACCGCATACAAAGATTATGCTTTAGATGGTTTTAATGTGGATGCAGTAGATTACTTGCTAAAGCCATTTGAATACGACCGATTTTTGAAAGCTTGCTATAAGGCAAAGGAATACATCGAATTCCTGAACTCACAGGAACTACAACTCAACTCGATTTTCGTAAAAGTGAATTACGAAATCATGAAAATGAATTTGAAAGACATCGATTTAATTGAAGCACTGGACGACTATATTAAAATCTACCTCAAGCCTACGCCAGTGTTAACACTGATGACCTTAAAAAATATTCTGGAGAAACTCCCCCCCCGTGATTTTATTCGGGTTCACCGTTCTTTTATTGTTCCTGTTGCCAAAATTGAAAAATTTAGCAAAACCAAAGTATGGGTGCAGGGAAAAGAAATTCCTATAGGAAGCAGTTATGCAAAAGTGTATGACCAGCTTTGGGAGCTTTCAAAGAAATAATCTGCTATTTAGTTAATTACCGATACAGGCAAATTGGGGAATTTTGCATCCGTTTTTTTCGGAACTTTGACTCAAATTATCCGTATGGAATTTCTACATCATTTACAAATACAAGCCTCCCAATCAGGAAATGCAACCGGATCTAATTGGGTGCACAGTTCAGGGGAAAAAATAGAAAGTTTTTCGCCGGTAAACGGACAACTTATTGGAGCGGTTGCGGAAGCAGATGAGGAATCGTATGAAAAGATCATCCAACAAGCACAGGAGGCATTTTTAATTTGGAGAAACTGGCCGGCACCTAGAAGAGGAGAAATCGTTCGGCAAGTTGGAGAAGCCCTGAGAAAGGAAAAAGACGCATTAGGCCGCCTGGTTAGTTACGAAATGGGAAAAAGCTTACAAGAAGGTTGGGGAGAAGTTCAGGAAATGATTGATATCTGCGACTTTGCAGTAGGCCTGTCGAGACAACTATATGGCCTTACTATGCAAAGTGAACGACCTGCTCATCGGATGTATGAACAATGGCATCCACTAGGAATTGTAGGTATCATTTCTGCCTTTAATTTTCCGGTGGCGGTATGGGCTTGGAATAGTGCATTGGCATGGATTTGCGGAAATGTTACTGTATGGAAACCCAGTGAAAAAACGCCCCTTTGTTCGGTAGCAGTTCAACAAATTATTGCCCGAGTTTTTGAACAAAATCAGGTGCCCGAGGGCGTAAATTGTTTGGTTCAGGGGGGAAGAACGGTAGGTGAAAAAATTAGTCGCGACCATCGTATTCCGCTGGTGTCGGCTACAGGGTCTACCCGCATGGGTAAGGCATTGGCGGCAACGGTTGCTGCCCGATTAGGCAAATCAATTTTAGAATTGGGTGGCAACAACGCAGTTATTGTTTCAAAAGATGCCGATCTTTCGATGGCATTAATTGGATGCGTTTTCGGGGCCGTAGGAACTGCCGGCCAACGTTGTACCAGCACCCGACGATTAATTATTCATCAATCGGTTTATGAACGTTTTCAACAACAATTAATAAAAGCTTATCAACAATTAAAGATTGGAAATCCACTGGATGCCTCCAATCATGTGGGCCCGCTGATAGACCAGGCGGCTGTTGATCAATACCTGCAGGCCATAGAACGCTGTAAAGAATCGGGTGGTAAAATGCTGGTAGAGGGTGGCGTATTATCCGGACCCGGATATGAAAGTGGATGTTATGTAAAACCCTGTGTGGCAGCTGTGCACCCGAACATGGAAATTGTACAACAAGAAACCTTTGCGCCTATCCTTTATATTATGCCTTATCAGGAACTGGAAGAAGCCATTTCTATACAAAACGCTGTTCCTCAGGGTCTTTCCTCCTCCATAATTACACTCAACCTAAGAGAAGCAGAAACATTTTTAGGTGTAAATGGCAGCGACTGCGGCATTGCCAACGTGAATATTGGCACTAGTGGAGCAGAAATTGGTGGCGCTTTTGGGGGTGAAAAAGAAACTGGCGGAGGAAGAGAAAGTGGTAGTGATTCCTGGAAAGCTTATATGCGTAGGCAAACCAATACCATCAATTGGGGAAGCCAATTACCCCTAGCACAAGGAATACAGTTTACCATTACCGACTGATTCAACTGACTGGCTTACTAACGTTTTCTTAAATTACGCTAACCGGCACATGACAGGCGGATAAATAGTGCATTTTTGTACCATAATTCCAATTCATGCCAAATCGGTTCCTACCAACCCCCTTCCTACTGATACTTATCAGCTTGGGCGCTCAAGCTCAAAATTTTGAATTAAATACCTGGTACCAGAAAGACCCGGCAACCGATTCAATTTATGGCATCTCCTTAGGCAAGGCTTACCAGTTTTTACAAGAGAAAAAAAGAAAAAGCGTTCCGGTAATCGTTGCCATCCTTGATTCAGGGGCAGACACTACGCATGAGGATTTGAAAAAAAATCTATGGCATAATCCGGGAGAAATTCCTGGCAACGGCAAAGACGACGACCACAATGGTTACATTGATGATGTATATGGCTGGAATTTTTTAGGTGGTAAAGATGGAAAAAATCTTACCAAAGGATCTAGTGAAAAATCGAGAGTCTATTACCGTTATAAAAATACTTTCGACGTACCTGAACTTGACACGCAATCATTATCGGCAAAAGATAAATCTACTTATTACTGGTGGAAAAAATCGGCGGA
>CAIUKP010000173.1 GCA_903899675.1 uncultured Bacteroidota bacterium
AATCCCCGCCAGCATTATAAATCCTATGTATGATGTGTGCTTCATGTTTGTCTGTTACCTATTAGATACTTGTTGGTTTGTTATCGTTGCCTGTTATTTACGGTTTAAACTCCATCTAACCCCCATCAATACCCCTGCCGTACCAAATTTTTGCTCATAGGGCATACTTCCCGAAGTGATGTTGTCTATGGAATGTTTATAATAAGGTTCTACAAATAACTGCATATCGTTACTCAATTCTTTCGTGATGTTGATGCCAGCATAGAGACCCATGCCCAACTTGCTCTTATACACCTGCGAACCTTTTTGCACTGGCACTACGGCAAGACTGGAATCTAAAATTACACCTTCATACCAAGAGGAAACATTTAATATTACCCCGGCGTTGATACCTACTTTCACGCTGCCTCTTCCAAATTGATAGCCCAGCAAAATAGGAATATCGATCGAGCGGTGACGATTCTTCTCTACCTTGTTTTTAAAACCAATATTTTGAACAATACTGGTATCTCTTACTACTACTGTATCACCCGGTGCCCGGATAATAGTTCTTACTGTAACAACCGTGGTTAATTTGATTTCATTTTCACTCCGGTAAACATACTTCTGATTGATTTGGGAATATTGTAATCCGGTAGTCAATTGGAGATGGTTATTCAGCGGCTTCACCAAACGCACACCGGCTGTGAAACCTACCTGCATGTGTTCTGTGCTGTCTTTCTGCTTCAGGTATTGTTGACTGGCAGAAATATTATTAACCGTTTGCAAAGAATAGTCGGGGGAGATATAGGTGTCAGCATACCAGTCTTTATTAAAATCATCCCATTTATTTCTACTTCTTACGGTTGGACAGTTAATTTTAGGTAAGTTGAGTTGCTTGTTATTCAGCGCAGTAATTTCCTGATTGCTCGGGTAGTCATTTCTTTCCATCGCAATGGTTGGGTAAGGATGAGCTAATTTTCTGAATCCTTCTGTATTATCTTGGAGATTTGAATTGGCATAAACAGGTAAAATATTTTCTGCTTGAACATTATCTTCCGTACCATTTATTGCAGAGCCAGTAGGTTTTTTGGCTGCATTGGGAACCTGGAAGCCGGATAGTATGGACTGATTATTTTTTTGTTTTTTAACGAATAGGCCGCCGGCTTTGGGTAAATAAGCACCCCCATGATTCTCAGATGCTACATTATCCTGAGGAGGAAGGCCGTTGTTACTGGAGGAGTTATCGGTAACAGGAGGAATGGTTGCATTTTCTAAATCCTTACCCGGAATTACTGCCGGAGCATTAGCAGGTTCAATTTCTGGGCTGGGTACATTTTTCTCATGCGAAGAATCCCGTAACACCTGCGTACCCGTTTTCGTTTGCTGATTGCGGAAATAGTTCTGGTATAAAACATAAGAGGCATAGATGCCACCCAGAAATAGTAAGCCCATGATGGCAGCAGCCATTGGGAATCGCATCCAGTAGAAGAATTTGCGATCGTCTTTTTCCTTGGGCTTCACCCTATCCCACATATCTTCCGCCACCGGCGCTTCAAAATTACCCAATTGGGTTTGGAAGTGTTGATCGAATTGGGTATCCGATATCTTATCCCACATTCCGGTAGATACCGGTGCGGTAACATCAGCCAAATTGCTGCCAAAATGTTGATCAAATTGGGTATCGGCTATTTTGTTCCACATTCCGGTAGATACCGGCGCGGTAACATCAGCCAAATTGCTGCCAAAATGCTGATCAAATTGGCGATCGGCAATTTTACTCCACAACCCCTCAGCAACGGGTACTTCAAAGTTGTTGAATAACTTACCGGAATGCTGATCCAACAAGGCTCCTGCTATCTTGTCCCACTGTTCTTCCCCAACAGGTACTTCCCTGTTTACCAGGCTGGCACCAAAAAATTGATCCAGTCGCGTATCATCCAATTGCTCAAATGATCCAGCAGGTACCGGAGCAATATAATTACTTAGTTGGTCGGAAATGTGTTGATCAAAACGAGTATCAGAAATCCGGGTCCAAATTTCTTCAGCAACCGGCACCTGCATATGTTGCAGATTCTGCTTACAATGCAAATCAAATTGCTTATCGGCCAAACGCTCCCAAGCTCCTTCCGGTACAGACGCGGAAAGGTCGCTGAGGTTACGACCTACAAAGTCGTCGAATTGATTATCTGGCATTCTATACAGCAACTTTCTCTAATTGTAAGATTTGATATTGCAGCATTTTCCGGGCTTTCACCAGTTGACTGCGACTGGTGCCGGGTTGTATATTCAGCATTTCTGCTATTTCTTCATGACTATACCCTTCAATGGCATTCAGGTTAAATACCATGCGATACCCATCCGGCAACTGATTAATCAGTTTTAGCAGGTCTTCCTGCCCCAGATGTGTATAGGCCTGGGCTTCAACCCTGGGTGAATCGAAGGTATTTTCATCCACATCCTTGAACAGGATTTTCTTCTTTTCTAGATGCCGGATAGCCGTATTTACCACAATGCGGCGAATCCAGCCCTCAAAAGCTCCTTCAAACTTAAATTGCCCGATGTACTGAAAAACCTTGATAAAGGCATCCTGGAGCATATCTTCCGCTTCCATGGTGTCTTTTGCGTATCGAGTGCATACCCCCATCATTTTGCCGGCATACCGGTCAAACAATGCCCTCTGACATTTCGCATCTTGGTTTATGCAGCCTTCTATGATTTCATATTCAGTCACAGTAAACACATTTTAAGGGTTGATTAATAGATAAGATACCCCCAGAACCAGTTTCGTTGCCCGGCCTGTTAAGGTATTTTAACAAATAGTTAAAAAAATTATCAAGTAACTAAAAATTGCTCGTGTATATAGTCTACAACGCTGGTAAGTTGCTGATATTGTTGATAAACAGCTAGTTGACGGTCGGCACCCGTACCGCTTTCCAGGGCTTTTTGTACCAGATTAATGATGGGGCGGCTTCCCAGTTCATCAACCACATCATCTACAAAATCAAGCAGTTCGAGAATAAGGGAACGGGTATCCACCTCAATTTCTTTGCCAAAATCTATCAGCATCCCATCAATTCCATACCGGCCTGCCCTAAATTTATTTTCGTTAATCAGAGACCGTTGGTAGATGATGTAGTTCATATTCTGGCTCCGAAGCTTATAAATTTTGGCTGTGATGGCCTGAAAAAGTCCGGCAATCATGATGGTTTCATTGATAGTCATCGGTACATCACAAATCCGATATTCGATTGTATTGAAAAAAGGGTGTACCCGCAAATCCCACCAGATTTTTTTGGCATTATCGATGCAATTCG
>CAIUKP010000174.1 GCA_903899675.1 uncultured Bacteroidota bacterium
AGACATCACTCCTGTATATGGTATCACCCGACCCGCTTCCACTTGGAATCCTATTAAAATCAACTTTATGCACGTGGCATTATTGATAAAAGATGCCTGGAGAACACAGAACTGGAAAGACAAATTGCGCATTTGGTTTATGCCAACCGGTTGGAGACCAAAGGATGTATCTGAAAAATACCCGATACAGAAAATTACAGATGTGTATCATTTTACCAAATATGATACCCCGGCAACCACCGGTTTATCTGTCTGGATTTGGTTTCAAATTACACTTCTGTTGTTATTGATTAGCTATTTCTTTGGAAATATTGCCGGCATAGGTAGTCCGGGCATTTTCCTTTATGGCGGATACGTATTTATTTATATTTACGCTTATACTGAGTTGATGGACCGAAATCCGAAAGCTTGGCTATGGGAATTATTGAAAGCATTTTATGCCGGAATTATTCTGATACAAACGGGAGATTGGTTTCAACTTTCCAAATGGATACCGGGGATTGTGGCAATCATGGGGGTTTACCATGTAGCTGCAGTATTTGTTAGCTATTGGCTCTCTACAAAACGAGACATCGTAAACCAACTGGAAGTTTCCCGAAGCTAATTGGTGTGCAGTTTCTAATTATTTTTCTACCCTAACTACTTCCAAAGGATTCGTACGCTTTAGCTCATCGGGCAATAATGTATCCGGAAAATTCTGAAAGGCTACCGGGCGAAGCCAACGCTTGATTGATTGCACCCCTACTGCAGTAAATCTGCTGTCGGTAGTAGCCGGAAAGGGACCTCCATGTACCATTGCATCACAAACCTCAACGCCAGTAGGTACGCCATTACACACAATGCGTCCAGCCACTAAGCTGGCTTCCTGAACTACATAAGCAAATGCAGCAAAATCTTTATCCGTTCCCATCAGTGAGGTAGTGAGCTGACCCTTTACACTTTGCAACACAGCCATCATTTGTTCGGCAGAATCTGCCACTACCAGTAATGAATAAGGTCCGAATATCTCTTCGTGTAAAGTTGGATTATGAAAAAAATCGGATGCACTAACTCGGGCCAGCACCGGCAAAGCAGTACCCATTTCAATAGCAGATGGTTGGGTTGTTATCCATTGTACCCCTTGTATGGAAAGGGCACTGGCAACTTTTTTGGCATAGGCATCGCTGATACCCGTGTGCAGCATTGGGGCACTTCTTACTTCTTGCAAATGTTTCGCGAGTTCCTCTACGAAGGAAGAAAGCCCCGCTCCTTCTATGGCTATCAGTAAGCCAGGGTTGGTGCAAAACTGACCTACCCCCAGAGTAATGGAAGCCGCATATTGTTGGGCAAGCGTTGCATATTGTGTTTCCAAAGCATCTGGAAAAAGCAGCACGGGGTTAATACTACCCATTTCTGCAAACACGGGTATTGGGTTGGTGCGGGAAGCTGCATAGTCCCACAGTGCTTTACCACCTGAGAAAGAGCCCGTAAAACCAACCGCAGCCGTGGCTGGGTGTTGCACCAATAGTTTTCCGGTTTCAAATGATCCCTCTTCTACATGCTGAAAAACCGATTCCGGCATACCGGTTTCTATTGCGGCAGCCTTGATTGCTTCGGCTACTAGGATGGAAGTTTTCAAGTGGGCAGGATGTGCTTTTACAACTACGGAGCAACCGGCAGCCAATGCACTTGCTGTATCCCCTCCTGCTGTTGAATAGGCGAAAGGAAAATTACTAGATCCGAATATAACCACTGGACCTAAGGGAACAAGCATTCTTCTTATATCTGGCCGGGGTGGGTTTTTATCTGGAATTGCTGTGTTTATGATTAATTCTTGCCAATCTCCGGCTCGGAGCATTTGCGCAAACATGGTTAGCTGCCCCACTGTTCTTCCCCGCTCCCCAGTTAAACGAGCCATGGGTAGATGGGTTTCGGCAGCGGCCGTTTGTAATAATGCATCCCCTAATGCTTCTATATGTTGGGCAATGGCTAATAAAAATTCTGCTCGTTTGGCAGCAGGTATCTGGCGATATTGTAAAAATGCATTTCCCGACCGGTTCATTACCTGATCAATTTCTGAATGCAAACTTTGAGTAGATAGCATAGCCGATTATTTTAGCAAAGCATGATATGCAGGAAGTATGGGTCGGGTGTTGAGTGCGTGCTGAATAATTTGGGTAACAGCCCCCCGCTCTTCTCCCTGTAAAATTAAACGCGGGGCTCTTACCCATTCAGTTCCCACACCTGCTAACTGCTCTGCCAGTTTAATATACTGAACCAACTTAGGATGAATATCTAATTCTAGCAAAGGCATAAACCAGCGATACAACTCAACGGCCTCTTGAATTTTACCCGCTTTAACCAGTGCATATAAAGCAACGGTTTCACGTGGGAACGCACAAACCAGTCCTGCCACCCAACCCACGGCACCGGTAACCAATTCTTCCAGTGCCAGAGGATCAACCCCACATAATATTTTATATCGATCGCCGAATCGATTGATCAACCGAGTTACATTGGTTACATCCCGGGTACTTTCTTTAATGGCGCCTATATTGTTACAGACTGCCAGTTGCTCGAACATATCCAGGGTAACATTGATTTTATAATCTACCGGATTATTATAAATCATTATCGGCAGTTCAGTGGAGCGAGCTATGGTAGTAAAATAAGCAACCGTTTCGGCATCATCGGCTTTATAGCGCATAGGTGGTAATATCATCAATCCCTGTACGCCCCATTTTTCTGCTAGGCGAACTTGTTCGAGTGCTACGGAAGTGTTTCCTTCAGCAATATTAATAATCACGGGTAGTTTAGCAGCTAATTGTTGCAAAGCTGCTTTTACAAGTTGCTCTTTTTCAGCATTGGTTAACACACTGGCTTCACCCAGCGACCCACCCAGTATTATTCCGGAAACGCCGGCTTCTACTTGCAGCGCGAGATTTTCTTCAAACAAATCGATATCCAGGGTATCGGATGGAGTAAACTTAGTGGTTAAAGCAGGCATTACACCTTTCCATTCAAATTGCATGTGTGTATGTTTACATTGAAATTACAAGAATTCGCATTAATCAACCAGTTCGCCTTCCAAGTCGTAGTCAAATGCCCGC
The DNA here is from genome assembly GCA_903899675.1 of uncultured Bacteroidota bacterium. Lineage (GTDB taxonomy): Bacteria > Bacteroidota > Bacteroidia > Chitinophagales > Chitinophagaceae > Sediminibacterium. Next base: position 3,090 of record CAIUKP010000174.1, read on the forward strand.
GTAATTTTAACCTGCACAAAATCGCCGATGGGTAATTTTTTCTTCGAATGAATGATAACTTCATTATCTACCTCCACACTGTCAAACTCGGTTCTACCGAGGTATCTGCCGGCTTCTTTTTTATCTACCAACACGGTAAGGATTTGACCAATTTTTTCCTGATTTTTTTCAAAACTGATTTCCTGCTGCGCTTCCATGATTCTTTGGGCACGAGCTGATTTTACTTCAGCAGGTATATCATCTACCAAATCATAAGCGGATGTATTTTCTTCATGACTGTAATTAAAAATTCCAACCCTGTCGAAACGGTGCTTTTGTAAAAAGGCGATTAATTCGTCCACATCATCTTCAGTTTCTCCGGGGAACCCAGCAATGAGTGTAGTTCTTAAACAAATACCGGGTACTTTTTCACGAATGGCATCAATCAACTCCGACATTTCTTCCCGGGTAATATTTCTTTTCATCGCCTTCAACATGGCATTGCTGGCATGTTGCAACGGCATATCTAGGTAATTACATATGTTTGTTCTTGCGGATATCACATCCAACACTTCTAGTGGAAATTTGCTGGGATAAGCATAATGTAATCGAATCCAGCCGAGCCCTTTTACATCCGCCAAGCGATTTAATAAATCTGGCAGAGCCCGGTACTTATAAATATCCAACCCATAATAGGTAAGTTCCTGGGCAATTAACATGATTTCCTTTACCCCTTTCCGAACCAGATTTTCCGCTTCGGTAACAATTTCTTCCATCGTTTTACTCACATGGCCGCCCCGCATTAATGGAATGGCGCAGAATGAGCAGGTTCTGTTACAACCTTCACTAATTTTTAAATAGGCATAATGCTGGGGGGTGCTCAACAATCGCTCTCCAACTAATTCCTTCTTATAATCTGCTTCGAGTTTTATCAAAAGCAGGGGCAATTCCATGGTACCAAACCAGGCATCCACTTCGGGCATTTCCTGTTCGAGGTCCGACCGATATCTTTCACTTAAACAACCGGTAACGTACACTTTTTCCAGCTTACCCCTTCGTTTCAGTTCAAGTTGATCTAAAATGGTGTTGATACTTTCTTCCTTTGCCTTATCAATAAAACCACAGGTGTTTACGATAGAGATGTTATGGTCTAGCTTTTTATTTTCATGCACCACATCTATCTGATTAGCCAAAAGCTGGCCACTTAACACCTCACTATCTACCAGGTTTTTACTGCAACCAAGGGTAATAATATTTACTTTATCTTTTGTAAGTGTTTTCGACTTCATGGAGCCACAAAGGTAAGGGGAATAGATGTTCAGGCAGAGGTTTGCCGAAGGATATCCTGAACGATTGCCCTGGCATGTTCCCGGGAGTTTTCAATAAACAATCGGTGGGTATTCATGCCCCCGCAAATTACGCCCGCAAGGTATAATCCTGCAACATTGGTTTGATAGGTATTTGGATTATATACGGGTTGCCGGATGGCATCTGATGAAAGCTCTATGCCACAGTTTTGTAAAAAAGTAAGATCTGGTTGATAGCCGGTCATTAGCAAAACATGGTCATTAGGTAAGGTAAGTGTTCCATCCGGTGTTTGGATATCCACTTCCCCAGAGCGAATAGCAAGTAGATTCGATTGAAAATAAGCTTTTATCGAACCTTCTTCAATCCGATTTATAATATCTGGCCTAACCCAATATTTTACTCTTTCACCAATAGTTTCCCCCCGAATTATCATGGTAACTCTGGCG
>CAIUKP010000175.1 GCA_903899675.1 uncultured Bacteroidota bacterium
AGAACAGATTTACAGTCTGTCGCCTTTAACCGCTCGGCCATCTGCCCTTGAATTCGTCACACAAAGTAAAAATATACGAACGCGTTTTATTTCGCACCCTATCCTTACCTCCTTGTATGTTGGAGAGCCGAAGATGGGACTCGAACCCGCGACCTGCTGATTACAAATCAGCTGCTCTACCAGCTGAGCTACTTCGGCATTATTGGTCTACTACTTGCCGAAACCTACCCATTTTTGTCCCCAAAAAGGATAAAAAACAAGCAAATTCAGCGGCAAAATACAAAGAACTATCCCCATTTTTTGGGATGGCAAAGGTAATGGAAATCTTTATTCGGCAAAATTTTGAATTGAATATTTTTCACCTAAAATTTCCAACCGGCTAAAAAGGCACCTTTTTGTTTCCTTTTTCTGCCCATTTCTAACCCAACTTCCCGATTTTCTACTAACCCAGCAATAAAAAAAGGCAGGTGACTCATCATCACCTGCCCCTGATTACCTTTTCGTATAACCAACCCTAGGCGGCTAATTTTTCTTTCTTCCTTTTTAACTGATTTATCATAGACTCCAGCGCCTTGTCGAATGATTCTTCAAATTGTTTGGTAGAACATTTGGTAAATAAATCGTGTCTGGGCACATGTACCTTAATTTCTACCACTTTGTCTTTGATAACGTGCACCACATTGTCTAGTTTTAAAAATACTTCTACTTTAATAAGTGAATCGTGAAAAGTGGTTAGTTTTTCTGCTTTCCGGGTCACATACTCGACCAGTTTGGCATCTGCTTCAAAATGCACCGTGTGGATGTGTAAATTCATGGCATATCATTTTCAGTGAAAAAATTTCCGGCTATCAATCCCATCGGATATAAACCGAAATTACAATAGTAAGTTACGGAAATTTTTACCCGAAAAAATGACTTTTATCGTGTTTTAATTTTTTTATGATTTCGTTGTATCAGGCCTTGGGATGGGCTTTCTGAAAGATAGATTTCAGCTTTTCGATGCTGTTGTGGGTGTACACCTGGGTGGCTGCTAAACTGCTGTGCCCCAGTAAATCTTTTACGGCGGTTAGCTCTGCCCCGTGGTTCATCAGGTGGGTAGCAAAACTGTGCCGGAGTATATGCGGGCCCTTTCTTTGCTGGGTGGTTACCCTGGATAAATGCTTCTTAACCAAATCGTACACCTGCCGGGCTGTAAACTTTTTTCCCCGATGCGTTACCATCACTTCGGGCACCTGCCGAAATGCCTCCGAACGGGCATCTATATATGCCCGGATAGCCTGTTGCAATTCGGGAGATAAGGGTATAATCCGCTCCTTATTTCCTTTACCAATAACCCGCATCTGGCCATTGGAGGGGTCGAATTGCTGTTGGCGCCAGTTTACCAGCTCACTTACCCGAATACCGGTAGCATATAAAAGGTTGATGATTAACTGCTCGCTTATCCCCTGCCAATCACCGGCAAATGGCAGATCTTCTAATAACCGGTGCATGTCTTGCTCTGCCACAAAAGCCGGCAAACGCTTCTGAACCTTGGGAGAAACCACCGTTGTTAAGGGCGATTGTTCTACCACCCCCGTTTTCATCAAATGCCGGTAATACGATTTAAGGGTGGATATTTTTCGATTGATGGTTCGGGAACTGATGCCCTCCTCCTTCATCTCCGCCAGCCAACTCCGCACCATAGAGGCAGTAACAGCCCCCACTGCCGGCGATTCATAGGCAGAAGCCAGATAGGCAGTCCATTGGGTTAAATCCAGCTCATAAGAAGTTACCGTATGCGGCGAATACCTGCGCTCGTAGCGCAAATAATCTAAAAAGGTTTGAACGGATTTTGGTTGAGTTTCGGGCATAAAAAAAGCAGCCTAAAGTTACTAAACTCCGGCTACTTTCTATTAATTCAATTCAACAGCAATTATCCTTCGATCTTGCCGCTGGCTATATTTTGCTTGTAAATGGCTTTCAAAACTTCTCCGCGACGAACAACGGATGGCTTTACAAAAGCTTGACGGCCTCTGAGTTGCAGCAAAGTTTTGCTTTTCTCAAATTTCTTCTTGTACTTCTTAAGCGCCTTGTCAATGTTTTCGCAGTCTTTAGAATCGATGATTAACATATGATATACCTCCTCAGGTGTTTTTAGGGAGGCAAATATACGATTTCCGTTGATTTTCCAATAAAAAATCCGTTTTTCCGCTGGAAGGCTTGATTTTACCCCCGGCTGGCAGTAACTTGCCGACATGTTTACCGGAATTATCGAATCTTTAGGTCGGGTTTTATCTGCTACCCCATCCGGCAACAATACCGTTTTTTGGGTAGAAAGCCCCCTCAGTAATGAACTTTCGATCGACCAAAGTATCAGTCATAACGGCGTTTGCCTCACCATTGAAGAAATTCAAGGTACAGCCCACCGCGTTACCGCCATTCAGGAAACGCTTGAAAAAACTACTTGCGGGGCATGGACTACCAGCACCCCCATCAACCTAGAACGCTGCCTGGCAGCCAATGGGAGACTGGATGGCCATATGGTACAAGGGCATGTAGACAGTACCGCTGTTTGCCTCAGCCGGGAAGATGCCAATGGCAGTTGGAAATATCGCTTTCAATTTCCCGAAAAATTTGCTGCGCTGGTAATTGAAAAGGGTTCAATTGCCGTAAACGGTATCAGTTTAACCTGTTTTGAAGTGGGAACAGATGCTTTTTCCGTTGCGATTATCCCCTACACTTTCCACCATACCAATCTGGAATCCGTATTTCCCGGCTCAACCGTAAATATCGAGTTCGATATATTGGGTAAGTATATCCTGCGTGCCCGGGAACTTTCCGAAAAGAGTCAGGCTAAATAGATTTCCCTTGTAAGGCGCCTTTTACAGCCACATCCATGACTCTTTCAGCGAAGGGGCGGGTAACCTCATTCAACTCCTCTGTTTTACGCTGTATTAAATCTTTATCTGCCATGGTAAGGGATAACTGCAGGGCTTGCATGGCGGCTGCGGTGGCGGTTAATTCCTCTGCAGATAACAGGGTGGTATTCTTTTGTATAAATTTTTCGGTAACACTTAATATTTGCTCTCCCTCTGTGCGGGCTTCCACCAGGGCACGTTCTACCATATCCGATTTTGCATGGGTGATACTTTCTAGCAGCATTTTTTCAATTTCTTCGGAACTAATGCCATACTGAGGTTTCACTTCAATTTCCTGCGCTACCCCGCTGCGCAATTCTTTGGCCTTAACCGATAAAATACCATCGGCATTAATGGTAAAGCTCACTTCTACTTTTGCAAATCCCGCGGGCATGCCGGGAATGCCGCGTAAACTGAAAGAAGCCAGTTTGCGGTTATCTTTTACTAGGTCTCGCTCTCCCTGAAAAACAGTAATGCGCATATCACTTTGCCCATCTTGATGGGTAGTATATTGACGAGCAGCTCCACAAGGAATTTTCGAGTTGCGGGGTATCAACACATCCATCAACCCGCCCATCGTTTCAATACCCAAACTAAGGGGCGTTACATCCAACAACAACAATCGTTGCGAATTGCCAGCCAAAATATCGGCCTGAATCGCTGCACCCAGTGCCACCACTTCATCCGGATTTACCGAATCATTTACTGGTTTACCAAAGAAATTACTCACCGCTTGTTTGATGGCCGGAATACGGGTACTACCGCCCACCATCACAACCGTATCAATTTGATCAGCAGTTAATCCTGCATCCTGCAACGCCTGTTTACATGATTTCAGGGTTTCTTCTATTAGTGGTGTAATCAGTTGCTGTAACTCAATAGCCGTTAATTGAACCCTACTTCCCTCCCAGGTTGCTGAAAATTGTTCCTGCGAACTCAATTGTTTTTTGGCGCGCTCTGCCAGCAATCGCAGAGATTGGCTTTTTTGATGGTTGTCGGAAAGGGAAGCAGCCGAAACATTCAGCTGTTGCATCCAATGCTGAACAATGGTTCTGTCAATATCATCGCCTCCCAAATACGTATTGCCATGGGTGCTGAGCACTTCAAAAATTCCATTCGAAATATGGAGTAAAGAAATATCAAAAGTGCCGCCTCCCAAATCATATACGGCAATGGTTTTTTCTTCGGAGGGATCTAACCCCATGCCATAGGCCAAACTAGCCGCGGTGGGTTCATTCACAATGCGCAACACATCTAACCCTGCCAGCTTTCCGGCATCCCGGGTGGCTTGTCGCTGGGTATCATTAAAATAGGCAGGTACGGTTACTACCGCCTTGGTTACCGGAGTTTTTAAAATATGTTCGGCGCGATGTTTGAGTTCTTTTAAAATAAATGACGACAGCTCAATGGGCGAATAAAACTTTTCACCCACTTGCACTTTTACCAAACTATCCTCATTACTGTCAATCACTCGGTAGGTAAAAAAATCGGCATGGGCTTTCAGGTCATCATAATTTTTACCCATCAATCTTTTGGCACTGAAAATGGTATGCTGCGGATCGGTTTCCAGCAAAGCACGAGCCGACTCCCCCACGGTGATATTCCCGTTGGCATCAAAATGGATGATACTCGGAACCAGGCTACTGCTATCGTGTTCTTTCAGGGCTACCGGCTGCTTACTTTCGGGATGAATGATTGCCACCAAACTATTGGTGGTTCCCAAATCGATACCCACGATCATCTCGGGTTTTTGTAAACTACCAGTTGCTATATTGATGGGAATTCTTGCCATAGAAGGATTTAATTTGCCAGAGTGGGCAAAGCTATAACACCTTGGTGGCACAATGGTTGCGAAATAAGGAAAAGCTTATCCGTTCTGAACCACGCGGGTTTTACTTAGATAATCGTGCAGGGTTACCCCTAAAAAAGGAAGAAAAAATAAATCAAGAAGAAATATCCGAACCGCAGAACGAATGAATATTTGCCAAACACTGGGTCGCGTACCGCGAAGATTTACAACACGGGTAAGACTGATCATTTTCCCCGGCGTTAGGGCAAGCAGGGCCTCCCAAACAAAATAATAGACAAACAAAAACCCAAAGAAAAACCAACCAAAATTGAGCTGTGGATAATCCCAATAGGCCACATACCAGGTCCAAATGCGCATCAGCAGCAGAGACACCAGAAAAATGAGGGCAGTATCTACTAAAAAATTAAGGGTTCGGGTTCCGTCGCCAGCCGTTTTCATAGTTGCAAAACTAAGCAAAGTACCCCAATAGCTTCCGCCAATAAAATCATTCCTTACTTTTGTTACATGAACACACCCATCAACCTGATAGCCGAATTACAGTGGAGAGGTATGATACAGGATATTATGCCCGGTACCGAAGAATGGCTGATGAAGGAAAAAGTGTCCGGATATATTGGCTTCGACCCCACTTCGAATAGCCTGCACATTGGTAGTTTGGTGCCGATTTTGTTATTGGTTCACTTGCAACGTGCCGGTCATAGACCCGTTGCCTTGGTGGGTGGTGCAACCGGCATGGTAGGTGACCCCAGTGGTAAAAGTGAAGAAAGAAATCTGTTGAGTGAAGAAGTGCTGCAGCAGAATTTGGAAGGCGTTCGCAATCAACTGAGCAAGTTTTTAGATTTTTCTGCCAGTAACCCACTGGCAGCACTTTTGGTAAATAATTATGACTGGTTCAAGGGATTGGATTTTTTAACCTTTATACGCGATGTAGGTAAACATATTACCGTTAACTACATGATGGCAAAGGACAGTGTGAAAAAAAGAATAGAGGGCGAAAATGGCATGAGCTTTACCGAGTTCAGTTATCAACTGGTGCAGGGATATGATTTTTACTGGCTCTACAATAATCATAACTGCCACCTGCAAATGGGGGGTAGCGATCAGTGGGGAAATATCT
>CAIUKP010000176.1 GCA_903899675.1 uncultured Bacteroidota bacterium
AAAGGGGGTTTTTACCATTATTAAATTATAAATACTTAAAAATTTATACTTATCATTAATTAAACATCAATTATTTATGTGTTGTAGTCTAGAAAAAGGTTTAAAAGGCTCAGCTGTGAAAAAAGACGTAATTAAAAAAAAATACCTAATTTGCAAATGTTTAACATTTGAGTGCTGAGTGGTGCTACCATGTTAATTTAACCAAACTAAAAATTAGGTAATATGAGAAAAACTCGCTTCTTATTAGCGATAATTTCCATGTTTTTTCTGTGGTTGCCCGTTTCGCAAGCACAGATGAAAACAGTCTCCGGAACAATCATCGCAGAAGACAATCAATCTCCTCTCTCAGGGGCTACCGTTAAAATAAGGGGTACCCGCAGAATTACCCAAACTGACGCCAATGGTAAGTTTTCTATTCAGGCTGCTGAAGGGGAAATATTACAGATTTCGTTTGTAGGGTATACGACCAAAGATATTAAGGTTGGATCTGCTCCATCCATCAATATAAAGCTGGGGGTATCGGATAATACTATGGGCGAAGTAGTGGTAACAGCCATGGATATTAAGCGTAATCCACGTTCGCTCGGGTATTCGACCCAAACGGTAAAAGGCGAAGAATTACAAGAGACCCAACGTGAAAATTTCTTGAATGGATTGCAAGGTCGCGTTGCCGGTTTAACGCTCGACCAAACTTCAGGGGTTGCTGGAGCATCTTCTTCGGTTGTGCTTCGTGGTTTCAATTCATTGTCTCTTAGTAACCAACCATTGTATGTGGTTGATGGTGTTGTTCTTGATAACCAAACGGTAAACGAAACCTCAAGTGGGGGTCAGGGTATTGGACTTGCATCCGACAGACCTAACCGGAATAACGACTATCAGAATCGTATTGCGGATATTAATCCTAACGATATTGAAACCATTACCATATTAAAAGGGCCTGAAGCCACTGCATTATACGGAAGCCAGGCTAGTTCCGGTGCAATATTGATTACTACCAAAAAGGCCAAAAGCAATAAGTTGGGTATTCAGTACGACAATAGTTTTCGTATTCAGAAAGTAACCCGTTGGCCTCAGGTAAACGATGAGTATTCTAATGGTTCGAATAATGTTCCTTCGAACATATTTTCTTATTTTGGTCCTCGTTGGGCTGCAGGTACTCAGTTGTATGATAATAAAAGTCAGTTCTTCAGAACCGGCCGTGCACAAACGCACAATTTAGGTATAGACTTCGGGGTTAAAAATTCTGTTTTCCGCGTCTCTGCTAGTTATTTTGATCAAGAGGGGGTAGTTCCTGAAAATACATTCCGTCGATACAATCTACGTATTAGCAATACCACTAAGTTATTCAAAGACAAGGTTGAACTAATTCCTTCACTTGCCTATATCCGTTCGGATAATAATAAAGTGCTTAGAAGTGCTGGAGGTTATCTGCTTGCCCTTTTATCTTGGCCCAACAACAATGATATTCGTAATTATGAAGATTTGTCAACCGGCGATAAGCTCGACCTCTATTCTGGTTTGTCTGCCAATGCAGAAATTGACAATCCTTTGTTCAACGTAAAAAAGAATCGGGCATACGACCAAACTGATCGTATCACTGCAACATTGGGAATCAACATTAATCCTACCAAATGGTGGACCCTCTCTGGGCGTTTCGGATATGATACTTATGATCTGAATGGTTATTGGTTCTATCATCCGCAATCATTCTATGTTTCAGCCGGAACAGGGGGTAACTTAGACCAATATTGGAGAAAATACATTGGGTATAATCATACGATTACTTCTACTTTTAAAAAGAATATTGGAAAAGATTTGAGTCTGCGTTTGATGGTGGGAACTATGTGGCAGAATTATGAAACCCGCATGTGGGCTGTTTCCGGAACCAATATTGTAGATAATGTTAACTCGGCAGATGGAAAAATGTACCGCACACCTCGGGATGCCAATGGTGATCTGGTAGTAGGTGGAACGCCCGTTTTGGTTTCCGATCGTGATTTACAAGGAATAGTTGGCAATTATATGGATAGCAATGTTACGCGTAGAAATACTCGTTTACGTTTGCTGAGGAATGCATATGGCGAATACAACCAACAAATTCTTCGTCAGAACGCCTATTTTGGTGAATTTGCTGTGAGCTATAAAAACTATGCCTTCTTTAGTTACACGCATCGTTTTGAAGAAGCCTCTACATTGCCTGTTCAAAATAGACAGTACAACTACCCGGGTGCAAGTGTGAGTTTTATTATGAGTGATATCTTCCCCTCATTAAAAACCAATGGATTAATTAATTACTGGAAGCTGCGGACCTCTTTGGCTGGAACGGCTCGCCTAAATACCCCCTATTCAACGCAATCTGTATTCGTAAATAATTTTGCCAGTGGGGGTGGATTTTCTTATGGCTTCTATAACAACAGTCCAGATCTGGCACCCGAAAGACAACGCACCTATGAGGTGGGTACCGAATTCCGGTTGCTTAATAATCGGTTAAACTTGGATGTTACCTACTATAATACAAAGAATACAGGCCAAATCATTCAAGCTTTCCGCTTAAGTTATGGTACCGGATTCGTTTTAAATACGCAGAATGCTGCCAGCACGCTTAATCAGGGTATTGAGTTAAGCCTCGACTATGATGTGATTCGTAAAAAAGGATTGGTTTGGAACATGCGTTTCAACTTTAACCGCATGTGGAATGAAGTAATTGGACTTCCAAAAAATGTTGCCGAGTATTATATTTCTGATACCTGGCTTTATGGAAATGCAAGGGGTGGTTTAACTTTTGGTGGACCTACCACATCCATTACAGCTTTCGGGTATGCAAAAAACAATGCTGGTCAAATCTTGATCAATCCTTCCAATGGTTTGCCAGTTGGAAACGGTGTTTTCACGGTTGTTGGAGATCGCAATCCTGCGTTTACCCTTGGTTGGAACAACTCTGTTCGTTGGGGTAATTGGAGACTAAGTATGCTTTGGGATTTGAAAGTGGGTGGTGATATCTTCAATGGTACGAATGCCTATCTCACTCGTATTGGTAAGAGTAAGTTAACGGAAGATCGTTATACGCCTCGGGTTATTTCGGGTGTATTGAACGACGGTTTGCAGAATTCTGCTACGCCTACACCTAATGCCATTGCAGTGATACCGGCTTTCAACGACCAATATTATTCAACTATGCCAGAAGAAGCCTTCATAGAGAGAAATGTGAACTGGTTCCGCTTACGGGATGTAACATTGAACTACACCTTCCCTAAGTCGTTTGTGAAGCGATTAAAATTGTTGAGTGTGTTTGTTACCGGCAACGATTTGGTATTGCTTACCAACTATAGCGGGGCCGATCCTGCAGTGAACGGTAATACCGCCGGTAGTTCGGGGGTAGGTGCTTTTGGTTTTGATTATGGAACCCTTCCTTCACCTTTACAATTAAACTTTGGAATCAGAGCTTCCTTTTGATAAAAGTCAAAAAAAAGATTATGAAATATTTACATAAAGTCTTGCCGCTGTTGTTATTTGTCACACTCATTTTGTGTGCCCCTTCCTGCAGCAAAAAAATTGATGAGGCATACCAAAATCCCAATGCCAGTGTGCGGGTTCCGGTAGAAACGCTTTTGCCGGGTATAATTGGAAACTTCGTGGGAAGTTCTTCTGCACAAGGAAGTGCCTACGGGATTGCCAATGATGGTTTATACATTGGCCGTTACATTCAAAACTGGGCAACCAATACAACCGCAAATCAATACGACCAGATGGGCGGTGCTACAGGTGCCAGTGATGTGCTGGGTTCTATTTGGGCCATGCATTATTACGGAATGGGCCAAAATCTTCAGCGTATGATTCAGTGGGGAACGGAAGAAAAGAAATGGGATTATGTGGGCGTAGGGCATGCATTATTGGCATGGAGCTGGCTTACATTAACCACTACTTACGGAGAAGCCATATTGAAACAAGCATTTGATGCCAATCTACTTGTATTTAAATATGATACCCAGCAAGAGATGTATGATGAATGCCGCAAAGAGGCTTTTCTCGCACTTAACTTTCTCAATCAGAGCGGAGATAATGTGAGCCAAACCAATCTAGCCTTAGGGGATGCTTATTTTTATAATGGCGATCGCGATAAATGGAAGCGATTTGTTTATTCGGTGCTGGCACGCAGCTTCAATCATTTAACCAATAAGAGTACTTACCAACCTGATTCTGTTATTGCCTATGCTAATTTGGGAATTAATCTCACCAAAGATGATGCTACTGCAAAATTTCAGGCTTCCGGACTTTCCGGTACTTATAATTTCTTTGGTCCATTCCGAAGCAATGCGAATGCATTACGTCAATCAAGATTTGTGGTTGAACTCATGCAGGGATTAAGTACCATGTTTAGCGGGGTTGTTGATCCACGTACCCCCTATTTATTGAGAGAAAACACCAATGGCACTTATCGCGGAATACGGCCCAATAAAGGAACAGACGGTTTGGCGCTCAATGACCAACCTCAAAATTTTTGGGGTGGTTTGTTTGCATCTACCGCTGCACCCGGAACAGATGCAACTTCCCGTTATATCTTCCGCAATGGTGCTCCTTTCCCAATTTTAACGGCAGCTGAAAATCATTTCATGAAAGCCGAAGCTTATCTTAGAAAAGGTGCTGCCTTTGCTGCACAAGCACGGCAGTCGTATATAGATGGAATCAATGCCAATTTTGATATGCTAGTGAATACACCTGATTATCATACTAGTGTTCCCACTGCCCTGCAGATTACACCTGCCAGCCGGGCCGCCTATTTGGCCAATCCGGCTGTAGTTCCTGCAGCTGGTAGTCTTACCCGTTCTCATATTATGTTACAAAAATACATCGCTATGTTTGGATGGGGATTGCAAGAAACCTGGGTAGATATGCGTCGCTATCACTATACTGATTTGGATCCCGTTACCGGTCAGCAGGTATATGCCGGCTTCACTCCTCCATCAGGAATCGATCTGTTTACCAACAATGCCAATAAATGGGTGTATCGTGCTCGTCCACGTTATAATTCAGAATATCTCTATAACATAGATGCGCTGAATGGTGTTGGCGGATTGGCATTAGATTATCATACAAAAGAGCAATGGTTTTCTCTACCCTAACAATTTAAACTATGTATATGAAAGTTAATTTGAAACATATCCTTGGTATAGGGTCTGTATTTTTTGCAGGACTCTTATTGTCATCCTGTGAAAAAAGCTTCGACGAAAAAACAACACAAGATCGAAACATAGGAGATCAAAGCGGTGTTGTGCAGGTTTACATTGCCACCGTTGGTGCTGCCCGTAACTATGTATTTGTAGATGGAATTCCACAAAATGGATCTGCGCTAAGTGCGGGTAGTGTTTTCCCATCAGTGGGCTACGGATTTGTAGTTCCTATGGGTCAACGCGTATTCCAAGTTCGCGACACGTTAAAAACAACTACTCAGGTGCCGATTAGTTTTGACAATGTATTGGAGTATGGAAAAAATTATACCATCTTCACTTTCGATACGATTACTGCTGTAAAGCAAAGAACAGTTGCTACTACAATCACCATTCCGGAAGACACTTCTTGTCGTGTTCGTTTTGCACATTTTGCGTATTCAACAGCTGCAATGCCTAATGTAGATATTTATTCCTTTAAGCGAATGGGAAATATTTTCACCAATGTTTCGCCCACATCTATTGGCAGTTATATTGCTTTTCCTTCTCGGCTAAGCGATACTTTGCAAGTGCGCGAAGCAGGAACTTCTACTGTATTGGCTCAATTGAACGGCTTTCTGGGAACAGACAAACGTAGCTATACTTTAATTTACAGGGGTAGCCATCGTGTTGCTGCTGGGCGGTTTTTAAGTTCTTTTGTGAACTACTAATTCAATTACCAGGTAATTCAATTCATACAGGCGGCCATGGTCGCCTGTTTTTTTTATATTATCTGTAGCATACACAAAGGGAGGAACATCTGTTAATAATGAGGACTGATAATTTAGCTGGCCCAGGCGAAATCGTTAATAAAATGCGTTAATAAACTGCGAAAATTTTCCCTGGGTTCAATGTTTTCCTGCCCGCAGTTTGTGCAAAATCGCTCGGCCACATCCCGCCCGCAATTCAGACAAATAGGCTCTTTTCTGATGCTACTTCCCAACATATAGATAAAATTCTTTTTGTGATTGATGCCTTAGTATACGATAAAGATTCATTATTATTTTCATTTGTTCAATTCTGGAAGAGGATACAGGTTATTGGAAGTTCATTTTTTGATTATTTTAGCTGCACCAATATCCATCCTATGCAGAATCGGCGGGGCTTTTCGTATATGTATATCCCTCTATGCTCCCTTTTTAGCATTCCGTATTTCAATGTAATTTATTCTTCGATTGCTATCTTTTATAGCAATCTACTTGCTTTACAAATACACTGCAATCATTTACCTGTAACCCAATATCTATCCCAACCTATATGAAACCAACCTATTTGTTCCGAACAGTCGGCTGCCTTTGTTTTTTGCTAGCAGTTTCTTTATCCTGGGCGGCTACTCCCGTAACCCCGGGCATGCAATCTGTAATCAGATTTTCTGGCAAAACCAATATTGTAGAAGTAACCGGATACGGAAAAACCGAAGAAGAGGCCCGAATGAATGCAGAAGTAAAAGCAATCATTAGCACTATTGGCTCCTTTGTTACCCAACAAACAGAAATTGTAAACGACAAGTTGATATCTGATAAAATTTCTGAAATAGCCGCCGGTACAATCACTAAGGTTGAAGTGATTAAGCCATTTAATGGCAGTTCCATAACTATCCGGGCGCATGTTTCGGTAAAAGAAGTGATGAGTTTTTGTAAGAATAATGGCATTGGCACCGAAATACAGGGGTCTGCTATTGCGAGCGAATTCAACCGACAAGAAAGAAATGAAAGCGGTGAGCGAACCGCTTTGTCGGGGTTGTCAGAAAAAATATATGCCATCCTTAACCGGGCTTTTGATTATAAGGTAATAGCCGATGAGCCCAAACTCAACCAATATAGTAAATACAACGCAGACAG
>CAIUKP010000177.1 GCA_903899675.1 uncultured Bacteroidota bacterium
AGGCATGACGTTCGCCATATCCGTAGCTGAGAACGCCTTATCGAACTGGCCTCCCGGCTGCGTGCCTGTGGACATCTGGCCTAGTGCGGTCTGCCCAGCTTGTAGCCAAGGTTGTTGAATTTGCACTTGGTTGTAGTATGCAGCAAGCTGCTGCTGATTAGCCTTAGATGTGGCAGCTTCTCGTTGTGAGGCGGCAGTCTGCGCTGCGTTGGCCGCTAGATTGGCACTGGTCAAGTTCCCAACAGCTGCCCCTGCGTTACCCAATAAACTGAAAGGCAGTAGCGTGTTGGTGTATACAAAAAATGGAAAGGGCTTCGTGCACGACAATATTCCGGCTGCCGTTGCCTGCCTAAAAGAAATGGCTGCGGAAGAAAAATTTACAGTAGAAGTAACTGATGATGCCACCGTTTTTACCGAAGAGAATCTGAAAAAATATCAGCTGATCGTTTTTACTAGCACCAATAACGACGTGTTTGATACGGATGTGCAACGCTTGGCATTTCGCCATTACATTGAAGCTGGGGGCGGATTTGTAGGAGTACATTCTGTAACCGGTACCGAACGAAACTGGACCTGGTTTAAAATGATGCTAGGAGAAAGCTTTTCTTGGCATGCCCGCTTTCAGGCATTCTCGCTGAAAAAAATTGATAAAGCCCATCCTTCTATGACGGGTGTGCCCGACCAATGGACGCGGGAAGATGAATGTTATTTTGGCAAAGAACTTTTTCCGGGGATGAAAGTATTAATGGTGCATGAAGTGAATTCTCTCAATCCAGCAGATTCTGTTAACATTAAAAAAAATATGGGCAGTTTTTCTCAATATTACCCTGCCGTTTGGTACCAGCAATTTGAGGGGGGAAATATCTGGGTTACCACCCTAGGGCATAGTAAAGAAAGCTATCAGGATGCGACCTACCGCAACCACCTGTTACAGGGGCTGCGTTATATCGCGTCGCAGTATAAGGGACTAGATTTTTCGAAAGCGACTTCCCTTTCAAAAGACGATCCATTAAAATAAGTAGGTGCTATCTCATCCATCAAATTCACACTTTTTGTATGCATAAATTCATTTGTATTTCTTTGCTGCTGATTTCCCAAGTAGTAAACGCGCAACAACCCGTAAGATTAATTACGGTTGATCCCGGACATTTTCATGCTGCCCTCGTTCAAAAGTCGATGTACCCCGGGGTAGACTCCAATGTGCAAGTATATGCACCCCAGGGCCCCGATTTACAAATGCACTTGAATAAAATTATTGCTTACAATTCGGCAAAACTTGCTCCCACCCATTGGAATGAAATAGTATATACCGGCGCCGATTTTTTTAAAAAAATGATGCAGGAAAGAAAAGGCAATGTGGTAGTACTTGCTGGGAATAATCAATTAAAAACGGATTATATTCTTCAATCTGTTCAAGCGGGCTTTAACGTGTTTTCCGACAAACCCATGGCCATCAATACAGAGGGTTTTGAAAAGTTGAAAAAAGCTTTTCAAACCGCTGCCAGTAAAAAAGTATTGTTGTATGATATCATGACGGAGCGGTACGAAATAACCACTATTCTGCAACGCGCACTGTCTATGCAACCCGCTTTATTCGGACAACTAGAAAAAGGTACGCCTGAAAATCCTGCTGTTACCAAAGAAAGTGTTCATCACTTTTTTAAATATGTTTCCGGAGCCCCGCTTACTCGTCCTGCCTGGTTTTTTGATGTAGCCCAAGAAGGAGAGGGCATTGTAGATGTTACCACCCATCTGGTGGATTTGGTTCAGTGGGAATGTTTTCCTGAGAAAATTATTGATTACCAAAAAGACATTCGGTTGCTTTCTGCCAAAAGCTGGAACACTTCCCTTTCGCCAGCACAGCTAAAAGAAGTAACGCAACTGGCTACTGTACCTGAATATCTTAATAAGTATAAAGATGCGGAAGGAAATGTGCAGGTAAAAAGTAATGGTGAAATCAATTACCTGATAAACGGCGTACATGCGAAAGTTTCCGTTATTTGGAATTACAGAGCACCTGAAGGAACGGGAGATACCCATTATTCTATCATGCGCGGCACAAAGTGTAACTTGGTAATCCGGCAGGGGGCAGCGCAAAAATTTCAACCTACCCTCTATATAGAACCCATCAATGAAAATCAGGATGCTTCTGCACAGGTAAATCAGGCGATAGCTTCCTTGCAGGCAAGTTATCCTGGAATTGCCATAGCTAAATCTATTAAAGGTTGGGAAGTAGTTATTCCGGCTTCTTACAAAGAAGGACATGAATCACATTTTGCCCGCGTTACAGAAATGTTTCTGGGATACCTGAAAAGTAAACAATTGCCTGTATGGGAAGTGCCGAATATGTTGGCTAAATATTATGTTACCACTGAAGCTAGAAAATTAGCTAATTTAAACAAATGAAAATAGCTACTTCAGCTAAATTTGCATTCATAGTAATGCTTCTTTTTAGCACTCAACTTTTTGGTCAAAGTAAACCCGTTACCATCCTACCTGGTAGTTACAATAACATTTATGATTTATTGCGAGAAATTCCCGGACTAGAAGTTAAATCATCAACCGACAAATCGGGCGGAACGGTAACTATTCGGGGACTAAGCAGTTTAAAAAATCAGCAAAATCCATTGATTGTGGTGGATGGCGTTATTTATTCTGGCGACTTATCTTCTATTAATCCAAAAGACGTAGACGGGGTAGATGTATTAAAGGATGCCTCTTCTGCTGCTGCTTATGGCGCACGCGGTGCTTTTGGGGTAATCATCATCACCCTAAAAAAAGGTGCAGTAATTTCAACCCAGCCAAAGGTTAGTCAGTATGATGCTTCTGCTTTTTCTTATTTTATAGAACATGCTACGAATATTCGGGTTTTTGGATTAAAAGATCAGGTATTAGTAGAGGGAGTTATCAAAGAACAAAGAAATAACCAACTGGTTTTTATAAAAAAGCGAAAAGAAACCTTGATTAATTTGTCGGATATCAGCAGGGTAGAGATGATTCCTGAATAAGGATTCTTTTTTTAGCAGATAGATGCCTACATCGTTTTCGTAAATTATTTCCGCTCCTTGGTTCATTTACTTTGTAAAAAAACTCACTTTCACTTAATTAAATAAGGGAGCTGATTATGGGTGCAAATTTTTCTTTACAG
>CAIUKP010000178.1 GCA_903899675.1 uncultured Bacteroidota bacterium
AGATATTGTTTATTGCTTTTACTTCCCCTGTTTACCCAACAGTGTTCTATGCTTTCTTCGAAAAAAGAACCGGTAGTGCGCGATACCACCATAACCGCCGTAAGTTCTTTTAATAACTTGTTTTTCGACAGCACAGAAATTCCGGCATTTTTATCAGGCCAAAATCGGTATGCCAGTTTTGCAGATCAGTATATGGATTTTTACAGAGGTAGAAACTTTCAATTTGCCTGGTTTGATTCGTCCGGACTTTCGGAACAGGCCTTAAACCTGATGAACCTGGAAGAAAATTATATACAGGAAATGATGGATAGCAGCTTACACAACGAACGGCTACAAAAATTGAAAGATTCGCTTACTAATAAAAATAAACTTTCACAGGCTGCCCTCACGCAATTAATGATCAACACCGAATTACTTTTAACCGGACAGTTTTTTCAATATTCTGCCAAAACCTATACTGGGAGCGACATAAACACTACCGAATTAGGTTGGTTTATTCCCAGAAAGAAAATCAACCTAACAGAAATGCTGGGAACTGCCATTACAACCGGTCAACTATATCCACAACAAAACAACTTACAGAATATTCAGTATAAATTATTACAACAACAGCTTGCATTCTATATTGGATTAGCCAAAAAGGAGGCACCCGATACTATTTCTAACATTGACAAACCGCTGCATGTAGGCGATTCGGGAACCCGAGTTGCTGCCATTAAAAATCGGTTGGCTTATTGGGGAGACAGCAGTTTAACCGCACCCCCTTCCCAACAATTTGATAGCACCTTGTTTGTAGCAGTAAAAAAATATCAAAAGCGAATGGGGTTGCCTACCGAGGGAACGGTTGGAAATAAAACCATTGCAGAACTCAATGTGCCGGTTCAAAAAAGAATCCGGCAAATATTGGTTAACCTCGAACGTGTTCGCTGGATGCCTGCAGAAAAGGATTCCAATTATATTTTGGTGAATATTCCAGAGTTTACCATGCATGTGTATGATAGCAGTCAACTCAAGTTCGACATGCGGGTAATCGTGGGCACCGCCGCCAATAGTTCGGCCATTTTTAGTGGTCAGTTGCGCTATGTGGTATTTAGCCCCTACTGGAATGTTCCGGAGAGTATTGTAAAAAAGGAAATTATGCCGGCGATAGCTAGAAATCCCAATTACATTTCCAAAAACCATATGGAAATAACAGGATACAATGGGAAAACGCCTAATATCCGACAAATTCCGGGTCCTTGGAATTCGTTGGGATTGGTAAAATTTTTGTTCCCCAACAATTTCAGCATTTATTTTCATGATACGCCTAATAGAAACTTGTTTCAGCAAACTACCCGAAGTATGAGTCATGGTTGTATTCGTTTGGGAGAGCCGAAAAAATTTGCGCAGTACCTGCTTAGGAGTGATAAAACCTGGACTGAAAATAAGATTGACTCTGCCATGCACCTGAGCAAAGAGAATTGGGTAACCTTGCCCAAGGGTATTCCAGTATTTTTGGTATACTTTACTGCCTGGGTTGACAAAGAAGGGCAGTTAAATTTCAGGAAGGACATCTATGGTCATGATGCCAAAATGGAAGCCAAATTGTTTGAAAAATAATATCTGTTTAGGTAGCAAATAGTATTTAGTAATTTTACAGTAATTAAATAGGCAGGCCATGCAAATAGTGGAAGTGAATAATACCCAAACTGCCCAGGAATTTTTACAAATTAATCGGACACTCAACCGACATAATCCCTGCTATATTTCTCCTTTAGACAATGAAGTGAGCGAAGTGTTTGACCCCAAAAAAAATCACCTATTCCAGTTCGGAGAATGTAATCGTTGGATTTTTGTGGACGAAACCGGCAAAACCTGTGGAAGAATTGCTGCTTTTACCAATTCGAAATATAAAACCCGGGGTACAGATGTGCCCATAGGAGGAGTTGGTTTTTTCGATTGTATTCGGGACCAAGGGGCAGCAAATTTATTGTTCGATCGTGCCAAGAATTGGTTACAAAGTAAAGGAATGAATGGAATGGATGGTCCTATCAATTTTGGGGAAAGGGATAAATGGTGGGGACTAATGGTAGAGGGATTTGATAAAGAGCCAATGCATGGCATGTCTTTTAACCCGGCTTATTATCAAAATTTATTTGAAAATTACGGATTTCAAAATTATTATAATCAGTTCTATTATGGCATGAATGTGCATGATCAATTACCCGAAAGGTTTGCCGAGCGCCATGCAAAATTTGCTGCCAAAGCCGACTATCGAGCTGAAGATATCCAAACGAAAAGTTTAGAGAAGTATGCAGCAGATTTTGTTACAGTATACAATGCTGCTTGGGCACAACATGGAGAAGTGAAGGAAATTTCACAAGAACAGGTGATGAAATTATTCAATAAAATGAAGCCTATCATGGATAAAAGGGTAATCTCCTTTGCTTATTATAAAGAAGACCCCATTGCCATGTTTGTAAATATTCCGGATGTGAACCAATATTTTAAACACTTTAATGGGAAATTTGGATGGCTGCAAAAGCTCTCCTTGCTCTTGATGAAGTGGCGTGGAACTAATAAACGACTTACTGGATTAGTTTTTGGTGTGGTACCAAAATTTCAATCTTTGGGAATTGATAGCTTTCTGATTTATGAGA
>CAIUKP010000179.1 GCA_903899675.1 uncultured Bacteroidota bacterium
ATTGTAAGCATTATTCGATGTGCTTGCGTTATTAGCGGAAATTGATGGATATTTGCCCCCTATTTATAAAAATGTTCATGCAAAAAAGAGCAATCATCACCGCAGTAGGGGGCTATGTTCCGGAAACCAAGCTCACCAACTTTGATTTGGAGAAAATGGTAGATACCAATGATGAATGGATACGTTCCCGAACAGGTATTGAGGAGCGCAGAATTTTGCGAGAGCCCGGCAAGGCAAGTAGCGACATGGCAGTTAAAGCAGTAGAAGAATTAATGGCCAAGCGAAACTTATCGCCATTGGATATTGACTGCCTGATTTGCGCAACGGTTACCCCGGACATGGTTTTTCCGGCAACTGCCAACATCATTTCCGACAAATTGGGTGCGAAAAATGCCTGGGGCTATGATTTGTCTGCCGCCTGCAGTGGATTTTTATTTGCCCTCAGCACGGCCGCCATGTACATAGAAAGTGGCAGATTTAAAAAAGTGGTTGTAGTGGGTGTTGATAAAATGAGTGCCATTATTGATTATACCGACCGAGCCACTTGCATCATTTTTGGTGATGGTGCAGGCGCAGTTTTAGTGGAATCCTCCGATGATGCAACTGTGGGAATTAAAGACAGTATTCTACGCTCAGATGGCAGTGGAAGAGATTACCTGCACATGAAAGCAGGAGGCTCATTAAAACCCGCTACCTTGGAAACGGTTATGAATAAAGAACATTTTGCCTTCCAGGATGGTCAGCCCGTTTTTAAATTTGCAGTGAAAGGAATGGCGGATGTGAGTGCCGAATTACTCGAACGCAATGGATTAACCGGAGAGGATATTAAATGGCTGGTTCCTCATCAGGCAAATCTGCGCATTATTGATGCCACCGCAAATCGCATGGGGATACCCAAAGAAAAGGTGATGATCAATATTCAGAAATATGGAAATACAACAGCCGCAACCATTCCCCTCTGTTTATGGGATTGGGAAAAACAATTGAAAAAGGGAGATAACCTGGTATTTGCCGCTTTTGGAGGCGGATTTACCTGGGGCGCTACCTTAGTTACCTGGGCCTATGATGGCGAAAAATAAGTACAGGTTTCGTAATTTACCATCCTGATAATTACCCCTATGAAAAGATCTTTTCCACTTACCGGCATCAGCTCAGTTGCCGTTCACACAGGCCATGATCATCATCCCGATCATGCCCATATTACTCCCATCTATGCCACTTCTACCTTTACTTTTGATTCGGCAGAAGAGGGCATGGCACGTTTTGCCGGGTCGGATAAAACAAAAATTTATAGCAGATGGGGCAACCCCAGCTTTACAGTGGCAGAAGAAATTATTGCAGCACTCGAATCTTTTGGCATTGCCAATGATGATGATTCCCCGCTAGAACTGAAAGCCTTATTGCATGCGAGTGGACAAGGAGCCATGACAACCCTGTTTTTGAGTACCCTTCAATCAGGAGATACCATACTTACCCATTATTCTTTGTACGGGGGTACACAAGAACTGATGCAAAAAATTTTGCTGCCTGCCGGTATTAAAACTACCATCATTGATATGCGGGATCTTAATAAAGTGAGGGAAGCTATTTTAGCCGATCCATCCATACGACTGGTGCATCTCGAAACACCTTCCAACCCTACCATTCGCTGCGTAGATATTGAAGCCATTGCTCAAATTGCACATGAAAAAAATATTAAAGTTTCGGTAGATAATACATTCGCCACCCCTTACCTGCAGCAACCCTTTTTACACGGAGCTGATTTTGTTTTTCATTCCACTACCAAATTCTTGAATGGCCATGGAACCGCCATTGGTGGTGTGTTGATTGGAAAAGACATTGAGTTTATGAAAACACGTGCCTGGAAATGGCATGCATTACTTGGTGCCAATAGCAATCCGTTTGATGCCTTTTTACTTACCCAAGGAATAAAAACCCTGGAACTTCGTATGGAAAGGCATTGCCACAATGCTATGGAAGTTGCCAGTTATCTTTTTCAACATCCCGCGATATCTCAGGTTAACTATAATGGACTTCCCTCCCACCCCGACTTTGCAGTTAGTGCCAAGCAAATGAAGCATCCCGGAGCTTTGCTAAGTTTTGAGTTGAAGGGGGGCATGGAAGCCGGAAAAAAATTCATCAACCAAGTTCAACTTTGTACCCGTGCCGTTTCATTGGGAACACTGGATACATTGATCTCTCATCCGGCCAGCATGAGTCATTTCGGATTAACCTCCGAAGAAAGAGAAGCTTATGGAATTACCGATGGGTTAATTAGAATGAGTGTAGGTATAGAAAACCTGGCTGATTTACTCACCGACTTAGAACAGGCGTTGGCTTAATTCGCCTTATTCATTTTTTATGCAGATAATTATTCGCAGAGCAACCAAATCCGATTGTCCCGCTTTATTAGGGCTGATTAAAGAATTAGCCGAGTATGAAAAAGCACCACAAGAAGTTACCGTTTCGCTGGGGCATTTTGAAGAAAGTGGCTTTGGTGCTCAACAGGTTTGGTGGGGCTTTGTTGCAGAATTAGATTCGGTAGTGGTAGGGTTTGCCCTTTATTATATTCGTTATAGTACTTGGAAAGGTCAATGCCTGTATCTGGAAGATTTTCTGGTTACCGAAAAACAACGCGGAAAAGGTATTGGTGCTTTATTGTTTGAACGCATCATTCAAGAATCCAAAGAAAAAGGATTTCGCCGGATGGTTTGGCAGGTATTGGATTGGAATGAACCCGCCCTCAATTTTTATAAAAAATACGACGCCAAATTAGATCCGGAATGGGTAAATGGGAGCATCGATTTCATTCCAGCGTAGCAGTTTAGTTTAACTAACTCCATCTACGGTAACCTCCTTTATAATTTTTTGTACCAGTCCCTGCAATACTTTACCAGGACCGCACTCCGTAAAATGCGTAGCACCATCTGCATGCATGGCTTGCACACATTGCGTCCACTTAACGGCACCGGTTAATTGATCGATTAAATTTTGTTGAATGGTTTGAGGGTCTGAAACAGCAGCGGCTACTACATTCTGATATACGGGGCAAGAAGGTGTTTGGAAAGTAGTTGCAGCAATGGCAGCCGCCAGTTGTTCTTTAGCTGGTGCCATTAATGGTGAATGAAATGCGCCACCTACGGGTAAAATCAAAGCTCGTTTCGCACCGGCGGCTTTCATCTGCTCACAAGCCATAGCAACTCCTTGAACAGAACCACTAATCACCAGCTGACCCGGACAATTATAATTAGCCGCCACTACTACTTCACCGGTCTCAGCTTGAATCTTTTGGCAAATGGCTTCTACCTGATCATCTGCCAAAGCAAGAATAGCCGCCATAGAAGAAGGAGCATTTTCGCAAGCTTGTTGCATAGCATTGGCCCGAATACTTACCAGGCGAAGAGCATCTTCGAAAACAAGTGTACCGTTTGCTACCAATGCAGAAAACTCTCCCAATGAATGTCCTGCCACCATATCGGGCTGGGGATGATCGAGTGTTGCATACGCTGCTACTGAATGAATAAAAATAGCAGGCTGGGTGATACGGGTTTGTTTGAGCTCTTCATCAGTACCCTGAAATAAAGTTTCAGTAATGGCAAATCCCAAAATGCTGTTGGCCTGCTGAAAAATAGCTTTTGCGGAAGAGTTATTATCATATAATCCTTTACCCATTCCAATAAACTGGGCACCCTGACCGGGGAAGATATAGGCGTGTTTCATATAATATGTCTATTAAAAAAACATCCGCCGAAGCAGATGATAAAAGGTAAAGGTCGTGAAAAATTGATAATAATTATTCTCTTCGCTTGCTGATTAATCGTAAAAATTCACTTCTGGTTGCTACATGTTCAAACTGTCCGGAAAATGCAGAAGTAGTGGTAATGGAATTTTGCTTTTGAACACCGCGCATCATCATACACAAGTGCTGCGCCTCAATAACAACTGCCACTCCATGTGGCTCTAAAGAAGTTTTGATAGCATCAACAATTTGGGTAGTTAACCGCTCCTGAACCTGTAATCTTCGAGAAATAACATCTACAACCCGGGCTAGTTTACTTAATCCGGTTATCCATCCATTGGGGATATAGGCAATATGTGCTTTTCCAAAAAATGGCAACATATGGTGCTCGCACATCGAATACAATTCAATATCCCGCACGATTACCATTTCACTCACATTCTCGTTAAATCGGGCTGAGTTTAAAATTTCTACTGGGTCTAGCTGATAACCCTGGGTTAAATACTGCATAGCTTTTGCAATCCGCTCGGGAGTTTTTATCAAACCTTCCCGCTGTGCATCCTCGCCCAATAAATCTAATACGGATTTGTAATTTGTGATAAGGCCACTAGTAACGGCCTCATCATACTGTTCTGTTTTTTTATATGCCATGCTTTAAGTTTATTTGGTTATAAAACGGGGTACTCTACAAAATTTCTTTCCGTTTCGTACAATCGAATTTGTAAATCATAAGTATCCCCTAAACTAGGTTTAAGCAATTCGTAAATAACTACCGCAATATTTTCTGCAGATGGATTCAGGTGCTTGAATTCTTGGGTATCTAGATTTAGATTTTTATGATCAAAACGGTCGAGGATTAATTCCTTTACTAAATCACTTAATTTTTTCAGGTCAATCACATACCCGGTTTCCGTATCAATTTCCCCGGTAACTTTTACAATCAGTTCGTAGTTGTGTCCATGAAAATTGTCGTGATTGCAAGGCCCGAATACTTCTTTATTCTTCTCTTTCGACCACTGCGGATTATTCAACCGGTGTGCCGCGTTAAAATGTTCTTTTCGATATACCGACACACGTTTTTGCATACTCAATTAACCAAGTTATAGTAGTAATTGTTCAATACCGCCCGAATTATTCCTGTTTTCCAAAATATTCAACATAAATGCGGGGCGTTTCGTAAAGTTTAACACAATGCAGTTGCACATTTTCGGGAATATGGGGTAACAATTGATTCCAAATAGCAATCGCCAGATTTTCAGTACTGCACATGGTACCTGTTAAAAAGGGAACATCCAGGTTCAGATTCCGATGATCGAGGTAATCAATTACATGCTCTTTCATAAGAACACTTAACTTTTTTACATCATATACAAAACCCGTATCAGGATGAGGAAACCCTTTAACCGTTACGTATAAATTATAATTGTGTCCATGCCAATTTTCATTGGCGCAAACTCCAA
Organism: uncultured Bacteroidota bacterium; assembly: GCA_903899675.1. GTDB lineage: Bacteria > Bacteroidota > Bacteroidia > Chitinophagales > Chitinophagaceae > Sediminibacterium. Next base: position 5,200 of record CAIUKP010000179.1, read on the forward strand.
AAACAGCTTCATTTTCTTCTTTCGTCCATGCAGGATTAAACAACTTATGGGCAGCATTAAAATGCTCCTGCCTTGTGAGATATACCATCCACCAAATATTTACGGCAAAGTTACGAAAAGCCCTGTAAATCAGCCTCAATTATCGGATGAGTGGTTTTCATTGATTTTTCCCAACTTTGTAAGATGCAAATACTGGTTATTGCCGCCAAAGAGGCCGAAATCAAGCCAACCGTTGAATTCATGGCTGCTTACGTTCCCACTGCTGCGCACATTCAATTTGCCTTTACTGATATTGGACTTACAGCGGCTACTTTTTCAATCACCCGGCTGGCGCTTACCCAAGCACCCGATTTGATTATTCAGGCAGGTATTGCTGGCAGCTTCGAAACCGGATACCAACCGGGAGAAGTGGTATTAATTAATACTGAGCAACAAGCAGATTTGGGCGTGCTTGAAAATACACAATGGAAAAATATTTTTGATTTGCAACTTACAGATGAAAATGAGGATCCCTATAAAAAGGGTGTATTGCCCAACCCTTATATTGATTATTTTAACTTTCTCGGCATTAGAAAAGTTGCCGGCATTTCGGTGAATACGATAAGTACAGATACAGCTGCGATTACTCGAATGCAACAGAACTCTCCTGCTCCAGTAATTGAAAGTATGGAAGGCGCAGCACTGCATTTTGTGGGTAGGCAATTGCAAATACCCTTTCTGCAACTTCGTTCCGTATCCAATCAAGTGGGCGAAAGAGATAAATCCCGATGGCATTTTACACAAGCGATTCAATCGCTGAATGCAACTCTTATTAACTTGCTTACCTATTTGCAGCAGCATCCAATTTCATTTACCGAAAACTTGCCGGCATGAAACTTACTATAGGATTCTCACCTTGCCCCAATGATACTTTTATTTTTGATGCCTTACTAAATGGCGCCCTTGAAACCGATGGGTTGGAATTTGAGCCCGTGTTAGAAGATGTGGAAACCCTGAATCAGTGGGCCATTGCGGGCAAACTGTCTATCACCAAAGTAAGTTATGGGGTAGTTCCACTTATACTTGCCAACTATGGGATGCTAAACAGTGGGGGCGCCATGGGTATGGGAGTGGGTCCACTGCTGATTACAACGCCCGAAAATAGCGGGCTACCCATCGAAACCTTACGAAAACTTCCCACTGCGATTCCTGGAGAAAATACAACGGCGCATTTATTAATGAGCTATGCTTTTCCGGATTGGCAACAAAAAAAATTCATGGTATTCCACGAAATTGAAGCAGCCATTCTATCGGGCCGGGTGGCAGCCGGAGTAATCATTCATGAAAATCGATTTACCTATTCCGAAAAGGGTTTAGTATTGATAAAAGATTTGGGTAAGCATTGGGAAGATAGTTTACAATGCCCCATTCCACTGGGAGGGATTGCCATTCAAAGAAAATTGCCGCTCCACATTCAGGAAACAGTAAACCGGTTAATTCAACAAAGCATCGAACTTGGCTGGCAACAATATCCTTTGCTTAGTAACTATGTAAAGGAACATGCCCAAGAAATGAGTGAAGATGTGATGCGAAAACATATCCAGTTATATGTAAATGATTTTTCCCTATCAGCTGGCCCCATCGGGAAAAAAGCCGTGGCTACTTTGTTAGAAGTTTATGCCAACATCCGCGGCATATCGCTCGATAACCAACTTCCAGTATTTGTTTTGCCAGATTAGATTAAATCAATTTTGTTTTAAAGCAGTCGAATACACTTCCAGCACCCTTTTACGGGCAACTTCATGCACTACCATGGGTTGCGGGTAAGTTAATTCCTGCCACTCAGGCACCCATTCCCGAATATATTTGTGTTGAGGATCGAATTTTTGGGTTTGTAAAGTGGGATTAAATACTCTAAAATAGGGTGCGGCATCGCAACCACTGCTGGCAGCCCATTGCCATCCACCATTATTGGCAGCCAAATCGAAATCGAGCAGTTTGTTAGCAAAATAAGCTTCCCCCCAGCGCCAATCGATGAGTAAATGTTTCACCAAAAAGGAAGCCGTAATCATACGTACCCGGTTATGCATAAATCCCGTAGCATTTAATTGACGCATACCTGCATCCACAATCGGATACCCCGTTTTACCTTACACCAATGCTTAAATTCTGCTTCGTTATTTCTCCAGGGTATGGCGTCGTAGGCTTTTTTAAATGCTTCTCCCCTTCCTACTCTTGGGAAGTTGAATAAAATCATGTGGTAGAAATCTCTCCAGATGAGTTCATTTAAAAAGGTTGCACTGGCAGCTTTTGCCTTAGTAGCAAGCTGACGAACACTAATGGTGCCAAAACGCAAATGTACCCCTAAACGGGAGGTTCCGTTTGCAAGGGAAGGGATATCCCTATTTTGCTGGTAATGCTTTAATACTTCCATTTGTGGAGTATCCGAGGGAAAATTTTCCTCCGAAACTATAAAGCCAATTGATTGCAGAGAGGGCATTGGCACCGGTGACTGCTGAAAAAACTGGGTTGCTTTTTTTTCTGATGGGTACGCTGGTATACCTGTTTTTTCGAGGGTGGCCCGCCACTTATTTGCATAAGGAGTGAACACCGTATAGGGGGTTCCATCCTCTTTTGTTACTTCCAGTTTTTCAAATATTACCTGATCTTTTGAAGTATAAAATGATATACCAGCTGATGATAATAAATTGGCAATTGCTGTATCTCTCTCGATTGCATAAGGTTCGTAATCATGATTTGTGAAAACTGCTGAGATACTATACTTGTTGATCAATTGCTGAAAAACATCGAGTGGATTTCCGTTATATACTTCCAAACTACTCCCGCTCTTGATCAGTTGTTGTTGCATATCCTCCAATGCCCGGTGAATAAAAGCTACCCTGCGGTCATTTTTATCCTCCAGTTGATTCAGAATTTCTGTATCAAAAATAAAAATAGGCACCACCAGTTCATCTCCAGAAAGTGCCTGATACAAGGCGGCATTATCGAATAAACGCAGGTCTCTGCGAAACCAATGGATACGAACAGGCATATGCAACACAAATTAATTATTGATAAAACAAAAAATTAGCGGAATAGTTGTTTCATGCGCCTAGCTTTTCGTTGGATTCCCATAAAGGAACAATCGTTTGAAGGTATAATCTGGCAGCCCATTCACCCCCGTACTCATTTTTATCCAATTGCTTTACCCAGCGGATGCCAGCAATAACATTGGTTAAAAATATTTCCTCCGCGGCTTGTAGGTCTTCAATTGTTAAAGGCTTTTCGGCAACTGGATATTGATTTGCTTGTAGCTTTTGCAGAAGATAGCGGCGCATTACCCCATCTACCGCCCCTTCAGAAAGTGGGGGAGTAATTACCTGTCCGTTTTTTAAGATGAACAGATTGGCAATAGTAGTATCGGCCACTCGGTTATGAACATTTAATACAATCGCATCATTACAATGATGCTGCTTTGCCCATCTGGCTGCCATGGCATAGGGAAGAAACTGCGAGGTTTTGAGGGAAGCAAACCGATCACAACTTTTTTGCGCGTGCGGATATATACACAAATCGATTCCATTTACATGAATAAAAGAGCGCAGTTCCGGTCCTTCCCAAGATTGTATCAGAACATGCGGATAAGGGGGTTCTGGATCATATAATCCACCCGACCCCCTATAAACAGTGAGCCGAATACGGGCATTATCTCTATGACGATTGGCTTGGGCCAATTGAACAATTTGCTGCTCTAATTTTGCGGCCGACAAATGTGGGGGACATTCCATTTGCAATTGTTCCATGGTATAAAATAACCGCTCGGCATGAAACGGAAAAAGCTGAATTTTTCCCTTCACCAGTTTCATCGTTTCAAAACAGCCATCCCCATACCGAAATGTTCGGTTATCAACCGAAATCTGTGGTTCCCCAGTTTTGATTTTTTTACCATCCAGCAATAAAAAAGCAGGTAACATAGCGTAAAGATAACCCGAGTTTTGGGTTTGACCGTTTTAGGTTAATTTTATTGCTTCATCTACCCTTTCGTTCATGCAAATCCGCTCCATACTTTCGGAACTAGAATTGATAGCTCCCCTATCCTTGCAAGAATCTTACGACAATGCCGGCTTACTTACCGGAATGCCCGATTGGGATTGTACAGGGGTAATCTGCACCTTAGATGCAACCGAAGAAGTGGTGCTGGAAGCCATCCAAAAAGGATGTAACCTGATTGTAGCCCATCATCCGATTATTTTTGGGGGACTAAAAAAAATCAATGGCAAGAATTATGTAGAAAAAACCATCATTACTGCCATCAAAAATGAGGTGGCGATTTATGCCATTCATACCAATCTAGACAATGTATTATCTGGAGTTAATCAAAAAATTGCCGAAAAAATAGGACTGGTAAGTTGTACCATTTTGCAGCCCAAACCCCAGCAGCTCCTCAAGCTGCACACATTTGTGCCTACCCCACAGCTGGAAACAGTAAGAGCAGCCCTTTTTCAGGCGGGAGCGGGAGCTATTGGACTGTATCGAGAAGCTAGTTTTGGCATGGAAGGTATCGGAACCTTTACCGGTGGCGAGGGCACAAATCCTACCATTGGAAAGCCGGGTGAAAGAACCGCTGTAGCCGAAACCCGACTAGAAGTGCTGGTACCCGCTCATTTGCAATCGCAGGTAATGCGGGCATTAATAAATAGCCAACCTTACGAAGAAGTGGCATACGACTGGGTATTGCTGCAAAATACGCAGACCGAGATTGGCAGTGGGTTACTAGGCGAATTACCCGAACCCATGGAGGAAAAAGGGGTTTTGCAACTGCTGAGTACTGCCTTTTCCTTATCTGTAATTCGACATACCCCCTTACTCAATAAAAAAATACAAAGGGTAGCCCTTTGTGGGGGAGCCGGCAGTTTTCTGATAGGAAAAGCCCTGGCTGCCGGTGCCGACCTGTATATTACTGCCGACCTTAAATACCATGAATTTTTTGATGCTAATCAACAAATGGTATTGGCCGATATTGGGCACTGGGAAAGCGAACAATACACTAGTGAACTGCTGGTGGATATTTTACAACGCAAATTCCCTACCTTTGCCGTCCTTAAATCAGGTATTCATACCAATCCGGTGCGATATTTCACGGGAGGCTGACGATAAAAATGATTGTTTTGCAGATGAAAACCATAGTTTTAAGGCATAAAAAAGTTAATTAGCAGATATTTTTCACCTTTTGGTGTTTTAACCCACATAAAAATCAACCGTTCATATGGCAGCCGTTAAAGATTTCTCCGTAGAAGAAAAATTGGTGAACCTGCTGAAATTGCAGAAAATTGATTCCAAATTAGATGAGATTCAGATTTTGAAGGGTGAGTTACCCATGGAAGTAAGCGATCTGGAAGACGAAATTCTTGGTTTAAAAAGCCGTCAGGTGCGCATTGAAGAAGAAATCAATGGAATTACCGAGTACATAGATGGCAAAAAAGCATCTATTAAAGACAGTGAAGCCCTGATTGCCAAATACGAAAAACAGAGCGACAATGTAAAAAATAATCGGGAGTATGAGGCCATCAATAAGGAAATTGAAATGCAGCAGTTAGAAATTAAACTCTGCGAAAAAAATATCCGTGATGCCAATGATGAGTTAGCCGAAAAGGTAAAAGTATTAGATGCTGCCCGCAAACAAATTGCGGTTAAGGATGGCGTTTTGGCCCATAAGAAAGGAGAGTTGGAAAAAATCGTCGTTGAAACAGAAAAAGAAGAAAATCATTTCAACCAATTGAGCAGCGATGCCCGGGCACATATCGATAGCCGGTTGATATATAGCTACGATCGTATCCGGAAAAACTACCACAATGGTTTATCGGTAGTTCCAGTAGAAAGAGATGCGTGCGGTGGATGCTTTAATTCTATTCCCCCACAACGCCAGAGTGAAATCCGTTTACACAAAAAAATAATCGTTTGTGAAAACTGTGGTAGAATTTTGGTGGATGGTGATTTGAACAGTACTATTGAAGTTAAATAAGCGAGTACAGGAGCTATTCCGGTGCGAGTAAATTATATCGAAAGGGTTTCCGAAGGGTAGCCCTTTCTTATTAAAGGGATATGGCTAAACAATTCCTGCTTGTAGTATACCTGGGTATCCTTTACCCGTTGTTGGTTGTTAGCCAACCGGTTTTTGAATTTAATAGTACCTGTCAGCAGGCATTTCAAGAAATAACCCGCCTAAAACTAAACGCTGGAAAATCGCTTGTACTAAAAGCCCGACAACAAAATCCAAACAACCTGATTCCGGAATTGCTCGATAACTATATCGACTTCTACACGCTATTTTTAAATGAAGATCCGGCAGAACTGAAAAAAAGACTTCCCCAGTTTGAGACCAGACTGAACAAAATTAAGTCGGGCCCCTCTTCTTCCCCTTTTTTCCTCTACTGCCAGAGCATGATTTATTTACAACGGGCTGCTTCTGTAATTAAAGCCGGAAAATTGTGGGATGCTGCCTGGGATTGCCGGAAAAGTTATTTACTGATAAAAGAGAATAAAAAACGATTTCCCACTTTTACGCCCAACGATCTTCCGTATGGAGCTCTGCAAGCGGTAACCGGAACCATTCCCAAAGGATTTCGTTGGATAGCGGGCATATTAGGTATGAAGGGCTCATTAACGGAAGGCATGAAAACGGTACGATCCTTTGTATCTGGAAATGATCCATGGCAAAAAGTATTTTACAACGAAGCGGCCTATATTTATCCCTACTTACTATTTTATCTAGAAAATAAAAAAGAAGAAGCCCTGCAATTCGCACGAAACCCGCGGATAGATCTGGTGAACAATCAACTGCATCTTTACATGGCGGTAAATTTATCGCTTAACAACCAACAGGCAGAACAGGCAGCCCTGCTGATGCATAACCGCTCCCAATCACCCGACTATTTGGCTACGGGTATTGGGGACTTTGAAATGGGTTTTGCCAAATTGTATCATTTGCAAACAGCTGATGCTGCCCGGTATTTTGAATCTTTTCTGCAACAATTTAAGGGGCAATTTTATGTAAAGGATGCCTATCAAAAACTAAGCTGGTGTTATTGGTTGGAGGGAAATACGGTTCGAGCTGAAGAAATGAGACAGGCCATATTAAAAAAGGGCAGTACCGATTCGGATGCAGATAAAAAGGCATTGGCCGATGCGAAATCGGGTATATGGCCCAACCGGTGGCTGCTGAAAGCCCGTTTGTTGAGTGATGGAGGCTATCAAAATGAAGCCCTTAAACTACTCACCGGTTCTCCCGAAGCGCCCCTCGATTCCCCAAGCGAAAAATTAGAATATCTATATCGAATGGCAAGGGTATACGATGCGTTGGGCAGAACGGAGGAAGCATTAGCCAATTACGCTGCCACCATTAAGCAGGGACAAAACCGAACTGAATATTTTGCAGCCCGTGCCGCACTGCAATCGGGTCAGCTATATGAAGCACGCGGAAAAAAACAACAAGCCATTGAATTGTATCAGCAATGCTTAAATATGGAAAACCATGAATACAAAAATTCGCTCGATCAGCGGGCGAAAGCTGGCATTGCCCGCTGTAAAGGGGAATAAAATTACCCGTATTTTCACCCGTCATTTGCTGAACCAAATACCCTGTGCTAAATTGCAGGAAAAGCCGACATTTGAAGTGCTTGCGCTTTAACGCTGTTAACTGAAACAATGCTGCAACATCTCCATATACAGAATTATGCAATTATTGATGATCTGAAAATTGAATTTTCTGATCGGTTGAACATTATCACTGGAGAAACCGGAGCAGGTAAAAGTATCTTGATGGGCGCTCTGGGCTTGATACTTGGCGACCGGGCAGATACCAATGTTCTATTGAACCGCGAAAAAAAATGTTGTATAGAAGGCGTATTCAGTAAAGCCACCGCCCCAGGGATAGCCGACTTTTTCCAAAGGAATGACCTGGAAAATGAACCCGAATTACTGCTGAGAAGAGAAATTGCCAGCAATGGCAAATCAAGAGCCTTTATCAATGATACCCCGGTTAGTC
>CAIUKP010000180.1 GCA_903899675.1 uncultured Bacteroidota bacterium
AAATCGATTGAGGAGAAGAAGGGGTACTTTTTGCATCAGCGTTTGCGGGCAATTCGCCTTACTTTATTACTAATTGTTCTGGTGGTTGTATCTACTTTTTTACTGCTGATTGGAAAAGCCCAACTCACTTACTTACTTAAAAATATTGCACATCTAAAAAGCAGTGAGCGATTGATATGGTGGAATGATTTTCGATGGTTAATTATCATTGCTATTGTTTATTTTGGCATTGCCATTGTTTACAAATATGCTCCTTCATTAACCAAACGCTGGAAGCTTTTTTCTCCCGGTGCAATTTTAGCTACTACACTAACATTACTATCTACCTTTGGATTTTCTTATTGGGTTAATAATTTTGCTTCCTACGATAAAGTGTATGGATCAATTGGTACGGTTTTGATACTGATGTTGTTGATTTATTTTAATTCACTCATTTTATTAATCGGATTCGAATTGAATGTAAGTATTACCGTATTAACCAAAGAAGCCAATGCCAGAAAGCAGTCTGAGCAAAAAATTGATTCAGAATAGCCATTATTCCAAAATATTTTCGTGTTATAGTTCCCAAGATTTGGCTACTGCCAGTCGATCTTGTTCAAATACGGGATTAGGTTTGGTATACTGAAGCGCAATCGTTTTTTGTCTAAATGCTTCATAGATAGTTACTGCACAGGCAACGGAAATGTTGAGGCTTTGAATGATGCCAACCTGTGGAATGATAAAGTTTCCGTCTGCCAACAAACGAATTTCATCACTTACCCCTGCGTGTTCATTTCCAAAAACCAAAGCGATCGAATCGGTAAGATCTAGGTTGTAGAGTTGAGTAGCATTATCTGCTAAATGCGTAGTATAAATTTTATTATATTTTTTACGTAAAGCTGTAATACAATCAGCTGTATCTGTAAACGAATGGATGCTCAGCCATTTAGCTGCACTGCTGCTGCTTTTAGCACCAAATTTTTTATGTTCCGGAATGAGGGTATTGAGAATATAAATTTCCTGAATTCCTACTGCGTCGCAGGTTCTCATTACAGCAGCAATGTTATGTGGATCATGCACATTCTCCATCACTACGGTGATATTGAATTGACGTTTATTTAGTACCTGTTGTAGTTTCTCTCTCCTTACTTCATTCATATCCTGATTTTTTCATTCAATAATGGGGAAAATATTATAAACGCCTAAACCAGGCAGGTTTGTAACCTGTATGTTGCCATTTGAAAAAGTTAATCCTTGCACAATATCTTTACTTAACAGCAGCGGTCCATCTGCATCTACATAATCTAATTGGGGTAGAAAATGAGCGATAGCAGCTGTTCCGATTGTACATTCATTCATACTTCCCATCATGATTTTCAAATTCTTTTCTCTAGCTTCTGTAATCATTCGGAGTGCAGGGGTTATACCACTGCATTTAGTAAGCTTAATATTGATTCCATTAAAAAAATCGGCACATTTAGCAACATCAGATTCTGACACACAACTTTCATCGGCAATTAAAGGGATAGATGAAATGTCTTTAATTGCACGCATTCCTTCACAGTTATCTTTTGCCAGCGGTTGTTCAATCAATTCTACTCCCATAGCAGCCAATTGTGGAATGAGCTGCAGAGCTTCCTCTGTTGTCCACCCTGCATTGGCATCTACCCTAAATGTGGCTGTTGAGTTTTGGGTAAGCTGTTGCATGATAGTCAAATCGTTAGGGGTGCCTAATTTAATTTTGTATATAGGCCATGGTTTTGCCTTCATTTTTTGCAGCATCTTTTCGGTGGAGTCAATGCCAATGGTATAATCTGTTAAAGGGGTTTTTGTCCATTCCGTATTCCACAAAGTAAATAATGGTTTTTTACTGAGTTTGCCGTACAAGTCCCAAGCTGCCATATCAAGTGCTGCTACTAAAAAAGGATGTTGGGGTAACAGGTGGTGCAAAAAATGCCAAAAACGATCAGGGGTAGTGAAAGCAAATTTTTCTATCATGGTTTTTTTTGCTTCCAAAACGGATAGCATATTTTCAACCGTAACTCCGTAATACACAATGGCAGGCGCTTCCCCCCAACCGGTTATATTGCCCAAAGAAAGAGAGACGATTAATGAGGGCTGATGGGTTTTGGTTCTTCCTCCCGATATTGAAAACGGATATTCAAAAGGAAGTTCAATAGAAAAATATTGCAGTTGCAAAACAAAAGAATTAATGTGCGGATAAATAATTAGATCAAATTATATCGACCGCTGGATTTAATTAAATAGGTCAATTCATCATTAAATCCATTGGCATTCATTAGTTCTTCCAACGTAAGATGCATACGATAATTCCAATAATTATTTGGATCGGCAGGAACATTGATACGTTCTTCTGATGGGTGGGTTCGTCGCAACTGGGCATCAATTCCCAGTATATCCTGCAGTTGAAATACACACCACATGGCAGGTGAGTAAAGATGTTGTACTACAATCGCTTTGTTAATCCAGGCTTCACAATAAAATGGGGCTGTTCCCGATTGACCCAGTTCTTGATGATAAAAGGCTTCAGTAATTTCCCGATTTTCTTCCCACCAACCCCGAATAGTGCTCATATCATGCGTAGAAGGGGTTACCACACTTAAATAGGGTGCATCATTGGGATGGAAAAATTTCTTGTCCGGATTTTTGGGCATACGCTGAATTTCTAAACTCAGTAACCCTAATTGTTGCATTACTGCTGGAACACAACCGGGTACCATACCCAAATCTTCCCCACAAATCAACATATTAGTTTCTCGTTTGAGTGCTGGTAATTTTTGCAAGGCTTCGTTCATCCAAAATTCATCTTGGCGCTTAAAAAAGTAATTTCGGTACAAATCCTGCAG
>CAIUKP010000181.1 GCA_903899675.1 uncultured Bacteroidota bacterium
CAAAACCTAATTTTTCATAGGTTTTCTGTAGATCGGCCATTTTAATCAATTTTTGGCCGCTCACATTAATTCCACGAAGTATTGAAATATAGGTGGTCATTTATGTTTGGTCATTTTGGTTTGTCGTTCTAGGGTTGGTGTTATCTTTTGCTTACTGACGCAGGATTGTTGTGGAAAGTAAGTAAAAGTACAATAGTTCATTTGGCTTGCTAGTAAAAAGTACCGTTGTTTTGGTCGTTCCTCAATCAGAGGGAATAACAGCTTGAGATCCTGTGCACCTCTTTAGTATGAGAGTTAGAGCCAGAGAGTAAAAGCAATTATTACCGCTTACTAATCTTATTTAGCGAAATGGTTTTTTGTAAACTGCATTTAAACCGCGCAATATCGGGGTTGCGGGTTTTGGCATGTTTCTGACTCACCCCACTATTTACCCGCTTACGCCAAAGGTTAAAACTACTTCGTTTCAATTCCCTCCGCATCAGGGCAATTACCCTGGCCTCCGTAAGACCAAACTGAAGATGAATGGCTTCAAAAGGGGTACGGTCTTCCCATGCCATTTCTATTATTCGGTCGATATCTTTTGGGTCTAACTTTTCCATTAGGGTGCAAGGTACACGATGCAGACTATAAAGTAAACCTACCTTTTTTCTGCTATTTAACTCCAAGTGTCAGCAAATGATTTCCTTTAAAATCAATACCTCCTCTACAAAAAACGGCAACCTCGCGCGGGCGGAATTTACTTTGAATGATACATCTTAAATATCGGTGTATTCACCGTTTTATTACTCCGTATAATCACTGAATTTTGTTGGGCAGTTAAGTAATAAATAATTGATATTCATAGTTCTACATATTTTTATGCGCCTCAATAGTATAAAATTGCCCTCCTTAAATACGCTCCCTCTACTTATTTTGGTGATGTGTTTTTCATTTATAAACCCATCAATCAACCACTCATGAAAATGAATTTCTCCGCCGGTAAATGGTGTTGGCTGTTTATCGGAATTGCATTCACTGCTTGTAATAAGCAGAACGATTCTCCTGTTACCCCTGCAGCACCACAAATGGTGCAAGCACTAAAGGGGGATAGTTCGGTAAACGGACTCATCTCCGGCCTTACCGCAACCTCCCTCAAAACCAGCTTTATTGAAAAGCGAGGCGATCAGGAAACCCGCCTGGTAAAAATTTCGGTGAAGGATTTAATCAACTACCTCCACCAGATGCAAACCAATGCCTATACCGATTCAATCGGTATTCACATGGGCATCTATACCTCGGCAACAGTTCCAGAAGCTCATCCCGATTATGTGGGCAAATCGACCCTCTATTTTTCGGTATTTCCCGCAGGTAATGCGGCTAGTTCGGGTATCAAAACTTTCGGTAATTCGGATGGAAGCAAATTCTTAAATCACGGAACCCTGTATCCTTAATGTTATCTATTCTATTTCTACTATTGTGGCAGTTACTCACCCTAACCTTAACCGGGGTGGTATACTGTAAAAAACGCAATCCCGGATTTTTGGTTTTAGCGGGGTTACTGCTTTTGCAAATACTGGCAAATATTTTTCAGCTAGAGGTATTTAGCAGTAACCCCTTGTTTTTTCGTATTCGGTATGCCATTAGTAGCCTTTCGGTTGCAGGCTATGCTTTTTTGTTGCTGCGGCATTTGAAGCATCCCCTGTTTAAACATTTTGCAAGCGCAATGCTAGGATGTTTTATTTGCGCTGCCATTTACCTGCTTTGGATTCCATCCGATTTGCTTACCAGCTTTATCAACTACCTTTTGGTAGGGGCCTCCATCAGCATGGTGCTGCTATGCGGGCGATATCTCTTAGAAACAGCCATCAATCCGCCCACTCCACTTCCGCATAGTTCTTTTCCACCCTTTGTTTGGATAGCGGCAGGACTCTGCTGTTATTTTTTATCTATGTCGGTTATGCATGCTTTTTACGGATGGTTACAACAAATAACACTACCAGTTTCGGGAAGCTGGATATTTAATCAGGTAAATCAGGTGCAGTTGGTGGCACTGTATATTTTTTTCAGCGTAGCCCTATTGATAGGCATACCCAAATCGAACCCATGTATATAAACCTTTCGGTATGCGCTGCCATCGCTTTCATTATTTCCGCTTCTATTTGGGTGTTTCTGGATAAGCAATCTATTCAGCCGAATACTGAAAATTTGTTAGGATGGAAAAGCAATTACTTTCGTATTTATATTTTACAAGTCCGGGTACATATACAAACTGATGGCACCGAAACCTGTGTACCCCTATCCGTTCCTATAAGTAAAGCCGCATGAACACGAAAGTTGCAGTTGTGGATGATCACCAGTTGGTACGTACCGGATTGGTGCAGATGGTACAGGCACTTCCCGGGTGGGAGGTAACGATAGAAGCCGCCAATGGGAAGGATTTTATCGATCAAACCAATTTATTATCACCCCCTGATATTGTTCTATTAGATATTCGAATGCCCATCATGGATGGCTACGAAACTGCCCTGTGGATTCGCTCCCATTTACCCGAAACCTGCGTATTGATTGTGTCTATGGTTAGTAGAGAACCCGCTGTAATCCGTATGTTACGACTGGGCATCTATGGCTTTATTACCAAAGATACTAACACGGCCGAATTGCACCAGGCCCTGAAACGGATAAAACAAAAACAATTTCATGTAAATGAATTGGTGGGCAATCGCATATTCCATTATTTCTCCGACAACACCACTGAACAATTACCCGATGAAAAAAATGATATAACCGACCGGGAATTTATTTTTCTGCGCAAATGTTGCAGCGAATTAACCTATCGCCAAATTGCAAAGGAAATGCATGTGAGTCCGCGCACCATCGATACCTATCGCGATCATTTATTCGAAAAGTTACAAGTACGTACCCGGGTAGGACTAGTAATTTATGCCCTCCGTACTGGCCTGATAGAGGTGGATGATTTGGTGTAGTGTTTGATATAACTTTTAGGGTTGATTGTTCCCATTGTATTGCGCCTTCGGAAAAATTCATTCCTAGCTGTGCAGTACGCCTAGGCGAAATACACGGCTTGGAAATTCTGTATTCTATTTAAAGAAGATCTCTTGCCTGTTCACGGGTAACTGAAGGAAAATCCTCAAGAAATTCATCTAATGAAATTCCGGCCTCTAGATGGTCAAAAAGGGTGTCTACGGGCACTCGAGTGCCTACAAAAACGGCTTGCCCGTTTTGTATTTCCTTGTCAACATGTATGATATCCTGAATGCGCATATTATAAAGTTACGAAATTTTTCATTCTAAGGCGTGCACAACGCCTTGGTGCATTATACTGGGATATTTCTATGATTGTTCCTCGCGTAGTACGCATCTGGCGTACTGCGCGCCTTCGGAAGTTTTCATTCCAAACCATCCAGTATGCCTAGGCGCACTACACTGAGGAAAATTGGGGAACCATCTTCCACCACCATTTCATTCATACAATAAGGGCAATAAAAAGAGGACAGCAATCGCTGTCCCTTTTCTTATTTATCTGAAGCCAATAATTCAATCAATTACTTCAAATCAAATCTATCTAAATTCATCACTTTCGCAAATGCAGCTGCAAAGTCATGAACGAATTGCTCTTTCATATCTTCACAAGCATACAATTCTGCCAGTGCACGCAATTCTGAATTGGAACCAAATACTAAATCCACTCGTGTGCCTGTCCATTTAACCGCATCAGTTTTTCTGTCGCGCCCTTCAAACACATCTTTATGGGCGGTTATCGGTTGCCAGATAGTTCCAAAGTCGAGCAGATTTACAAAGAAATCATTGCTCAATACTCCTGGTTTATCGGTAAGTATACCATGGTTGGATTGATCGAAATTGATATTGATGCTGCGCAAGCCTCCAATCAGCACCGTTAATTCCGGAGCCGTTAGATTCATCAACTGCGCTTTGTCTATTAGTAAGTCTTCTGCAATAGCACCATGATGTCCGGATGCATAATTTCTAAATCCGTCGGCTTTGGGCTCTAACACTGCAAAGGAAGCTACATCTGTATGCTCCTGGGTAGCATCGGTGCGGCCGGGGGTAAAAGGAACGGTAATCGCATGACCGCCTAAGCGAGCGGCTTCTTCTACACCGGCTACACCACCTAATACAATTGTATCGGCAAGAGAAATTTGAGCACCACCTGCATGGGCAGTATTAAAGGTTGTCTGTATTTTTTCCAGAGCATCTAGCACACTTGATAACTGAGCCGGATTATTTACCGTCCAGAATTTCTGCGGAGCCAGTCGGATGCGGGCACCATTGGCACCACCACGTTTATCGGAACCGCGGAAAGTAGCTGCGGAAGCCCAGGCAGTGGATACCAGTTGCCCAACGGTTAGGCCTGAGGTAAGTAGACTTTTCTTCAGTTCGGCAATTTCAGGGTCGTTTACTAAAGCATGACTAACAGCCGGAACAGGATCTTGCCAAATCAAAATTTCTTCGGGTACTTCCGGACCAGCATAGCGGGTACGTGGACCCATATCGCGGTGCGTTAGTTTAAACCAGGCACGGGCAAAAGCGTCAGCAAACTGATCGGGGTTTTCGAAGAATCTGCGGGAAACTTTTTCGTATGCGGGATCAAAACGTAATGCAAGATCGGTCGTTAGCATAAACGGTGCATGCTTAATTGATGGATCATGCGCATCCGGAACAGTACCTGCACCCCCATTGTTTTTGGGTTTCCATTGGTGAGCACCAGCGGGTGACTTGGATAACTCCCACTCAAATCCAAACAGATTTTCAAAATAGTTATTACTCCATTGGGTAGGCGTGGTAGTCCAAGCACCTTCTAATCCACTGGTAATGGTATCGCCCCCATTTCCGGTTCCGAAAGTATTTTTCCAACCAGTACTTTGTTCTTCTAGGGTAGCACCTGCGGGCTCTCTTCCCACATATTTAGAAGGGTCGGCAGCACCATGGGTTTTACCGAATGTATGTCCACCTGCAATCAGGGCCACGGTTTCTTCATCATTCATTGCCATGCGTCCGAAAGTTTCGCGGATATCTCTGGCAGATGCAATTGGGTCGGGATTGCCATTAGGACCTTCGGGATTTACATAAATCAATCCCATTTGAACGGCACCTAATGGATTGTCGAGCTGACGATCACCGGTATAGCGTTTGTCGCCAAGCCACTCAGTTTCTG
>CAIUKP010000182.1 GCA_903899675.1 uncultured Bacteroidota bacterium
GGCATCGCCTTCTGCTTTGGCTGCTGCCTTGTTTTTTTTCTTTTCTTGCCGGTAGGCTTCTTTAATAGCGCTGCCTTTTTTTTGGTTAGCGAACTTGCTAAAATTATCGGTTCTTTGTTTCATACGTTGGGTTGCTGTTTTTCAACAGGAACTGTAAAGGTACTATTTATTCGGTGAAGGGCTGGTGAACGGGCAGTTAGCCCTTATTGGCCAATTGGCCACAGGCAGCATCAATATCTTTGCCTCTGCTTCTTCGCAGGCGTGCATTCACGCCATTTTTTTCGAGCAAATGCATAAAATATTGAATATCCTCTTCATCCGGCTTGGTAAATGCGAAGGCATCAATTGGATTATATTCAATGATGTTGATAAGGTCTGCCGGCACTTGCCGATAAATTTTTATCAGTTCCAACGCATCGGATTCGCCATCATTCAATCCTTTAAATAATATGTATTCCAGCGTAATTTCGTTGCCGGTTTTTTGATAAAAATAATTCAGCGCCTCAATCAGTGCCCGGATAGAATTGGTTTCATTGATGGGCATAATCTGATTCCGCTTGGCATCATTGGCGGCATGCAGCGACAGGGCCAATTTAAAACGCACCTGATCATCTCCCAGCTTTTTTATTTGTTTCGCTACTCCGGCAGTAGAAACGGTAATGCGGCGTGCACTCATGCCCATGCCTTCGGGTGAAGTAATCCGTTCAATGGCCTTCATTACCTCCGAATAGTTCAATAACGGCTCTCCCATACCCATAAAAACGATGTTGGAGAGTTTTTGACCATAGGTACGTTCACTTTCTTGGTTAATCAGCACTACCTGATCGTAAATCTCATCAAAATTAAGGTTCCGTTTACGATCCATATAACCCGTAGCGCAAAATTTACAGCTGAGGCTACAGCCTATTTGTGAAGAAACACAGGCGGTTTTTCTTTCATCGGTAGGTATTAAAACCCCTTCAATCAGGTGCTGATCATAGGTTCTAAAGCGGCTCTTGATGGTGCCATCGCTACTGTTTTGTGTGGCATCTACCTGCAAGGCGGGAAGGGAAAAATCGGATTGAAGTTGTTGCCGAAAGGATTTGCTCAGGTTGGTCATATCATCAAAACTCCGGGCTTTCTTCTGCCATAGCCATTCCTGAATCTGCTGAACCCGGAACTTCTTCTCCCCTAAATTTTCAATATAAGCCGAAAGGGCTTCGTTAGACAAGTGTCTGATATTGGGTAGCATCTGTTCCATATGCAAAGATACGCAACCTGCCGAGAACAGGGAAATAGGCAGTTAGTTACAAATATTTAACCTTGCCCTCTTCAACTTTTTACAGCCCAGGTTGTTTATTTTTGAAACAAATTTAATTTATGAAAAAATTGTTCTTTTTATTCTTCGCGATTGTATGCTCCATCACTGCATTCTCTCAGCAAACGCCGTCTGATTCTACCTTTCAACAATATGCCGGAAAGTATAAATTTCCTGAGGGTAGTGTGGTGACAGAAGTAATGGTAATGCTCGAAGGGGGAAATTTAACCATGTCTTCTTCCGTTGGTACATCACCATTAGAGAAAAAAGAGGAAGATGTATTTGTAATTACTCAGTTTCAAGGTACTGCCAAATTTAACCGCGATGCCAGCAAAAAAATTATCGGGATTACCATTAATGCCGGAGGGTATTTATTAGAAGGATCCCGCACAGAAGAAGGTCTCACATTAGCTTCAGGTCGGGTAATGGCTTTATCTAAAAAGGGAAGCCGATAACTGCGATAATTGCACGGTTTGTTGTTCTCCCGTGCCCAGCCTTTTAACTTTACAAACGCCTTGCTGTATCTCCTCACTGCCGATTATAATGGCATAGGAGATACTTTTTTTATCAGCATATTTAAACTGTTTATCCAGTTTAATGGCATCTGGATAAATTTCGCAACGAACTCCTTCGTTTCTTAATTTTTGCATGGCAGTGTAGGCGATTCTGGATTCTGCCTCGCCCAGGTTGAAGAAAATCACCGCTGTTCCAGTTTCAATGGCTGCAGGAAATAGGTTCAATTGTTCTAATACATCATATATTCTGTCAACGCCAAAACTGATGCCCACTCCGGGAATACCGGGTACATCAAATAAGCCCGTTAAGTCGTCGTATCTGCCACCGCCTCCAATGCTTCCCATAGAAGCATTTAAAGCCTTTACTTCCAAAATGGTTCCAGTGTAGTAGTTTAGTCCTCTTGCCAAAGTAAGATTGGTTACCACACTTATACCCGTTGGCCAGGGAGCAAATGAATGCAAAAAGTTCAGATCCTGTTCTCCTGCTTGCATCAGAGCGTGCTGTTTGGTAATCTTTCCAAGCAATTGCATTTTTTCTGCATGGGTGCCCTCAATTTGTAAATATTCGGAAATGAGGTTGATGGCAGTATCCGATATGCCGGCGCTTGCCAGTTCGGCCTGCACTTTTTCTAATCCAATTTTATCTAACTTATCAATGGCAGTGGTTATAGCGGTAAGGTATTCCGCACCTCCGCAGCAGGTTGCCAGGGCAGCTAAAATAGATCGATGGTTGATTTGAATTTCTACTTCCAGCCCCAGTCTGCTAAAAACCTGGGCGTAGATATGTAATAATTCGGCCTCATTCAGCAGCGAACGAGTGCCTACAATATCGCAATCGCATTGATAAAATTCTCGGTAACGCCCTTTTTGCGGCCGGTCGGCCCGCCATACGGGTTGTATTTGATATCGTTTAAAAGGAAGCGTTAGTTGTGTATGATTCATTGCCACGTATCGGGCAAATGGAATGGTTAAATCGTATCGCAGGGCCCGCTCGGTAATGTCTTTGGTAGATTTGCCGGCTAATATTTTCTGAAATCCTTCAGTAGCTTGCTCCAGTTTGGAGGGGTGGTCGAGCCCGTTATTCAAAATTTTAAAAATCAGCTTATCCCCTTCTTCTCCATATTTACCTAATAAAGTATCCAAGTTCTCCATAGCAGGCGTTTCCAGCGGCTGAAAACCATATAATTCAAAAACGGTACGGATGGTATCAAAAATATATTGCCTCCGTTGCACAACGGCAGCATTAAAATCTCGGGTTCCCTGTGGTAATTGGGGTTTACTCATACGCAAAAATAATGATTCCTTACTCGCTACTCACCCGCCTGCACATATTTATCAATAATTCGCAAACAGGCGTTGTTCAGCAAATCAAATACTTTTTCAAAGTCACCCTGGGTTCCAAAATAGGGATCTGGAACGGGTTTATTCTGTTCAGGATATAGTGCATGCAACATCCACTTCACTTTGCTTCCATCCCATAATTGTCCGCTGATTCGTTTTACATTCAGGTAATTGTCTCCGTCCATCACATATATCCGATCAAATTCCAGCATGTCTTCCGCAATAAATTGCCTACAGCGCTGTGTACTGATGTCGATACCATTTTCCCGGGCAACTTGTTGCGATTGGATATGCGGTGGCTCTCCTGCATGATAAAAGGCAGTACCCGCACTGTCGATTTCCCAGTTCAAGCCTGCTTCCATTGCCCGTTGCCGCATAATGCCTTCTGCAAGCGGACTGCGGCAGATATTTCCCAAACAAACCATTAATATTTTCATGCGCTTAGGTTGCTTATTATGCAATATTCAACAGTATTCACTTCAATTCGGTATCCGATGGGTTTCACAAAATTGAAAGTCTACATTTCATGTTACAAAAATAAATCATTTCTTTCCGGATGGCAACAGCGGGTGTGCTTTAATACTAACATATATTAGCCTTTTGGTATTATGGAAAATGAAGCGATATTACATCTGTTAAGAAAAGAAAGATTTTACTTCAAATTGACCTATCAGTTGCGAAGTGGAAAGAAATATTAATTAAATTGCCGCTCCGGTAAGGAAAAAAGTATGGAAAATAGTGCCCGTGATAGCAGAGATAAGAATTTTCGAATCATGCGAATGATCTATGATCTTACCATGGGACTATTAATGGGAGCTTTGGGTGCTGGAATGATATTGGCAGAAAAGCTAGGCTTTGAGCGGGTGTTGGATTGGGGGGCTAACATGCGATATTCTTTTGGGGCAATTTTTTTGTTGTATGGTGTGTTTAGGATTTACAGGGGGATAAAGCAGACTGCATAAAATGAAAAAGAGGCTACCGATTGTGTTACTGGTTGGATTATTATTTTCCTGCGGTGCTGGCAAGCAGCCCAACAACAGGGATACACCGATAAATGGTGCTATACAAATTTGTGTAGATGAAAGTTTTCAACCGGTGATAGCAGAACAGTTAAAAGTGCATCATGCTGCTTATCCTAACACGAATATTCGGGTAACGTATCAGTCCGAAGCTGCTTGTCTCAAAGCTTTACAAGACGACAGTACCCGAATGGTTGTGGTAGCAAGGGGTTTAACGGAAAACGAAGCAACAGCTTATCAGAAAAATTTATCTTTTAAGCCGTTATATGGTATTTTGGCCTATGATGCTATTGCAGTTATCATTCATCGTGATCGGAAAGACAGTTTGTTTACCCTTCAGCAGTTGACGGATATTTTGAATGGCAGCAATCCGGTTCCGGCAGTGATGGATGGAATGCGGGCAACGAGTACTGTTCGGTTTTTAAAAGATAGTTTATTGAAAGGGGGTGATTTTGGAAAGAATGTGGTAGGAGCCCTAAGCAGTAAGGATGTTATTAAGAATGTAATGAATCATCCCGATGCGATTGGGTTTGTGGGAATGAGTTGGGTAGGGGATGTGTATGATAAGGAACAGAGGGCCTATCAAAAAAAAATAGCCTTGGCCCGGATTGAATGTACGCAGTGTGAGGAAAAAGGTATTTATGCCAAACCTTCACAAGCAACCATCACGTACGGACAATACCCACTTTCTCGTCCGCTCTACTATATTTTGAAAGAGAACTGGGCAGGAGTGGGAACGGGCTTGATGAATTTTATGAGTTTGGAGCGCGGACAGCTTATTTTCAGAAGGGCTTTTCTGGCACCAGCCAAAATGGATTTTAAGGTAAGAAGTGGAAAAATAAAAGAGCAATAACCAAGTAAACATAAACAAAGAATCATGAAGAAGTTCCTATTGTTACTGATGGCATGTGTAGTTATGCACTCAGCAATGTTCGCACAGTATGCTGAAGGAATCCGGTTACTGAATTACGAAAAAAACAAATCAGCCCGTGAAACTTTTCAGAAACTGGTAGATGCCAGTCCCCAAGACCCACAAGCCATCTATTGGCTGGGCCAGGCTATATTGGCAACCGATGGCGGTGAGCCTTCGAAGGAGCAAATTGCATCCGCCAAAGCCCTTTATCAAAAAGGATTAGGCAGTATTGGCAGTGATCCCTGGCTGGTTACCGGTATGGGACATATCGAGTTACTCGAGCGAGGAGATATCAACTCCGCCAAGCAAAAATTCGAGCAAGCCATTACTGCTTCTACCGAAACCAAAGGAAAAAATAAAGGCAAAGCTAACCCAGCTATATTGAATGCTATCGGAAGAGCCAATGCCAAAGTGGGCAGCGGACTTGGTGATAATTTATATGCCATTGATAAACTGAATCAGGCTGGTCAGTTAGATTTAACCAATCCAGACATATACATCAATAAAGCCATTAACTACCTGAAAATGGGCGGTGAAAATGGGGGAGAAGCTGTAAAAGCCTATCAGGAAGCCGTTACCCGCGATCCGAAAAGTGCCCTTGCATATTATAGAATTGGAAAAGTATATCAAAGCCAAAACAACAAAGAGTTGTTCGAGCAGAATTTCGATAATGCGATTACTGCCGATCCTACCTGCCCCCTACCTTATTTTGCCTACTATCTGAATTATGCCAACAAAGACGTAAACAAGGCGAAAGAATACCTCGATAAATATGTTGCCAATGCAGATAGAGATCCTAAAACCGATTATTTTGTAGCCGAGTACCTTTTCCGTGCAGGAAAAAATGATGAGTCGCTGGCAAAAATTCAGGAACTGGAAAAATCAGCTGGACTAACTGAAATCCCTCGCCTCAGTATCTTATCTGCCTATAACTTTGATAGAAAAGGGGATTCTGTGCAGGCTAAAGCTAATCTAGAAAAATTCTTTGCCAATGCCCCGGCAGATAAAATTGAGCCTACCGACTATGAACTGGCCGTAAAAGTGCTTACCAAATTCCCCGGAAGTGAAGCTCAGGCAGCCACATATCTGGAAAAAGCCATTGCAACGGATACTTCACGAATTAACAAGCTGAATTATATGCAGCAGGGTGCCGATATGTATGCCAAAGCCAAAAATCCTGCTGAACAATTGAATTGGATGAAGCGAATGGTAGAGCTTAAGGGAACTACTACGGAAGGTGATTATTACCGAATAACCGCAGCTGCACTCAGTGCCAAAGATTACCCGCAAACGATTGATTGGGCAAAAAAATATATAGCTGCCTTTCCTGATAAGCCACAGCCTTATACATTCTACCGCAAAGCAGCTATCGCTTCCGATCCGGATACTACCAGCGGAAAAGGCGTTGAGCAACTTCAATACATCGACTCTATCTATAGCCTCAATAAAGACAAATACAAGAAAGAGCTTTTTCTGAATGAATATTATACAATTTTGTATTATATAAACAAGCAAAATGCCCTTAAAAAGAGCCCCGACTTTAAAGTAAAGAGTGATGGAACCAAAACAGAAGTGGTGGATCAGTTTTTAGGCATTTGCCAGAAAAGTTTAGAAGTAACCGATAAAATGATTGCATTGTACCCTGATGTGGCAGATGATAATAATAAGTTTGCCCAGAGTGTAAAGGGAGAAATTCAGAAAAACATCGATTATTACTCCAAACCTCCGGTTAAAAAGCCCGGAGCACCCGCTGCCCCCCCAAAAGGATAACAAAAAAATATACGAAAAACTCTCCCCCCAGGCGGAGAGTTTTTCTTTTATATCCTACACTAACGTATTTTTGCGAAAATTTATCGGATACATGAACCTGATTCAGCTGATTACAGACGCCAGTGCTTCCAATTCCGCCTCCAATTATTTACCTATTGGTATCCAATTGATTTTCGCTACCGGTTTTGTTTTTTCCATGATTGCCTTATCTGCCTGGGTGGGGCCCAAAAGAAAAACCAGTGATAAGCTGGATAATTTTGCCAGCGGAATCGAGTCGCACGGAAATGCGCGTCAGCCCATGGCCATCAAGTATTTTCTGGTAGCTATTTTATTTGTATTGTTTGATGTGGAAGTAATATTTTTCTACCCCTATGCGGTTAATTTTCGGGAGCTGGGATGGTCGGGATTTGGAGCAGTACTGATGTTTGTGGGCTTTTTCCTGGCTGGTTTTATTTACATCATCAAAAAAGGTGCTTTAAACTGGGAAGATTAATTCCGTGGAGGTAAATTCACGGTTCGTATAGTTGTTATTAGATAGTATTCAACTCAAGAAACGCATTCTCACAAAAGAGAAATATAAGGAGAACTAAATTATGTCACGTCCGGTTCGATTCAATATTCATCCCATAGCAGCCGATATTAAAGAGGCAGTTGGTGTGGCAGAAGCACCTGAGGGCTATGCTGGGGAAGGCTTTTTTACAACACAGTTGAGCAGTGTGGTAGGTTTGGCCAGAAAGAATTCTATGTGGCCTCTACCCTTTGCTACCTCTTGCTGCGGTATTGAGTTTATGGCCACCATGGCATCTCACTACGATCTGGCACGCTTTGGAGCTGAACGCGTTGGATTTTCACCCCGTCAGTGCGATTTGTTAATGGTAATGGGAACCATCGCAAAAAAAATGGGTCCCGTTCTTCGTCAGGTTTATTTACAAATGGCAGAGCCCCGTTGGGTAATTGCAGTAGGTGCCTGCGCTTCTAGTGGCGGTATTTTCGATTCTTATAGTGTATTACAAGGTATCGACCAGATTATTCCCGTAGATGTGTATGTGCCGGGTTGCCCGCCCCGCCCGGAAGCTATCTTAGATGGCTTTATGAAAATTCAGGAATTGGTAGGCCAGGAAAGTATTCGTAGACGCAACAGCGAGCAGTACAAATTATTAATGAACAGTTACGGAATTGAATAAAGTAAACCCAACCCGTTTCAGAGAAATTGATCATGACACTTACCAACGATAGTATTCAACAGCAATTAACGGCTCAATTTGGTGAAGGCTACTTCACTTTTAGTGAGCAATATGGTATGCTTAGCTTCGAAGCCCCCAAAGACCAAAATTTAAAAGTGCTGCAGTTTTTGTACGATGAGCCCACGCTGGCTTTTCGATTTTTAACGGATATCTGCGCAGTACATGATCCTGAACAGCCCGGCAAAGAATTATCGGTGGTATATCACCTGCATAATTTGCAGGAAAATGTGCGCGTTCGCATGAAAATCTATACGGCTATTGAGGATCCGAAAATATTTACAGCAACCCGCTTATTCGAATCGGCTAATTGGATGGAAAGAGAAAC
>CAIUKP010000183.1 GCA_903899675.1 uncultured Bacteroidota bacterium
ATATTGTTTTTCTTGGTAGCCATATCGAATTTACTCAGGAAGGGCAAATCACCCTTGGCCGATGATCCTGTAGTATTGTTCATTAAAATCTGAGTGCCATTATCCGTTAACTGTATCGCTGGCCGCCCGAAACTATTGCGGGTTAAAACCGGTTCTCCCGGATTGTTATAGGCATCAGTTAGGTTTCTTTCAAATAGCAAATCCATGCTGCCGGTTTTGCTGTTCAGTTTGCTTACTCTTCCGATTTGTTTTGAACGCAAAGCTTCCCGAACCAGCGCAACCGTTGAATCACCCCAAATAGTGCCACTATATCTGTATTGCGTTTTAAACAGCGTAACGGGCGTTCCGGTAAAGGGCGCAGATAAGGAATACACAGCATCATGAAAGGGTACTTGTTTTTTCATGATGCCACTGTCTAGGGCTTCCGCCCAAATTACGGTGGCTTTTTCATCGTCTCTCCAATCGAATCCACGCGGAACGGGTTGGGTGTTATCATACCCACTAGGCGTGGCTTCTGTAGAAGGCAGTTCAGCTAAAACCTTCACTGTTTTGCCACTCAGGTCGGTAATCGATACGGTAGAGGGGAATCCACCCGCTGTAACTAAATACGAGAATGGTTTTTTTAATGTCCGCAGCATCATATAATTTCTATCGGGTGAAAGCGAAAAACTACTGATGATGGCGGGTGTACCCAGATTGGTTTCTACTCCGTTTTTATTTACAATCAACTGTGCGGTTGTATAAAATTCAAAGACTGCTTCATCATGTGGCGACTTAATCAAATCCTGATAGGTAACACTCGGTGCTGCCTTTCCCAGATTTTCCTGAATGGTTGGGCCCTTGGGAACAATGGGCTTTTGCGGTGCCATCGCAGCGGGTTGAGTAGCTGCTTTATATATAATGGTTTGGTCGTCTATCCATATATAAGGTGTTCCCAGTGTTGTATTCAAGGGGAACTTATTTATTTTGGTAGCCCGCTGCGCAGCAATATCTATCACATACAAATCTACCCGTATACTTGAAGTATGGGTAAAAGCTACTTTTGTTTCCGATGGACTCCAACTGATATTTCCAGCCAGTAATCCGGAGGGTAATCCATACACCATCATCTCTTTATTCGTCTTGATTTGCTTCAGCAGAAAGCTGTTCACAAAATTCTGTCGGCTCTGCGAAAAATTATTGGGATTCAGGCGAAGTCCGGCAACTTTTAGTTCGGGCTGACCTAACTCTTCTACACCGGGGTAGGAGTTGCGCTCACTCAACAACATCCAGTTGGCCTTGCTGTCTATCCGAACAGCCGGGGTAGGTTTGGCCAGCAGCATATCTGCTATTTCTTTCGGCGGAACCTGGTATACATTGTTGTCTTGTGCATTCACTACCAGTAAACTAATAGCAAGCGCTGCAATAGAAAGGGTAAGTTTTTTCATAACAATTAAATGGGGTTTATTGATATACTCTAACATAATCGATTAACATACTGCAAGGGAACACTTTGGGGTCTACGCCTTTTTGTCCACCCCAATCGCCTCCAACGGCAATATTCAGTAACAGGTATTCCGGCTCATCAAAGGGCCAGGCTTCCCGTCCGCTATGTTCATTGGTAAAATTGAAATAGGGTTTGTCGTCAATTAATATGGTTATTTTTTCTGCTGTCCAAATTACAGAATACACATGAAAGGCATCACTAAAATCAGGCACTGGAATGGTGGCTGTTTTTTGGGTACCTATGCTATGGTAATATTTTTTACAATGCGTGGAAGCATGAATGATGCTGGGATCGTAGCCAACATGTTCCATGATATCTATTTCACCATCATCCGGCCATTGCAGGGGTTGGTGGCTCCCAAGCATCCAGATAGCAGGCCAGGTGCCCAATCCTTTGGGTAATTTAGCACGCACATCAATGCGACCATATTTCCAATCGGCTTTACCACGGGTTACCAGGCGGGCGGAGGTATACTCCTTTTCTCCCGGTCCGTTTTTGAGGGCAGTGATGCGTAGATGGCCATCTTCAACTCGTGCATTGGGTAAACTATTCATTAGGTAGTTCTGCCATTCATGATTGCCCCATCCATGTTGGCCGGTATCATAGGCCCATTTATTGGGATCCGGTAATCCCTTATAAGAGAATTCATCACTCCAAACCAATTTAAGGGGTTTCGTTTGTGCGCAAAGGGTTACTGCACAAAATAGGAGGGGAAACAATAGTTGGGTAATTCGCATATAATTGCTTTAGTTTCAGCAAGATAATAAATAGTTTGGATGTGCATATCCCGAATTATTTGGCGGTTTCTGCTATTTTAGTACCTTTGCAGAGCAAATGAACAACGGATTACACATACACCATCATGTATCCTTGCCCAACGGGTAAGCAACGGTGTAGTGTTTTCAAATACAACATAGGTGGCTTACCCCAAAATGGGTAAGCTTTTTTTATGTGTAGTAGTTACTCATCCCTGCTTATTATTTAATAGAATATTTGTATATGAAACTTACCCTAGCCATTCAAAAAAGCGGACGCCTGCACGACGATTCTATGCGACTCCTAAAAGAATGTGGAATAGACATTACCAATGGCGTGAACAAATTAAAGGCAGAGGCCGGTAATTTTCCGCTGGAACTCTATTTTTTACGGGATGATGATATCCCCCAATATGTGGAGGACAATGTTGCCGATATCGGTTTTGTGGGCGAAAACGTGGTGCTCGAAAAAAAGAAGCAAGTGATTCCCTGCGAGCCCCTTGGGTTTGGTAAATGTCGCCTTAGCCTTGCCATAAAAAAGGGAGATAGCTTTACCGGTGTTGCCGATTTGGCTGGCAAAAGAATCGCTACCAGCTATCCGGTTATTTTGGGAGATTACCTGAAAAGCCAGGGCGTAACCGCTGAAATTCACGAAATCAGTGGCAGTGTTGAAATTGCTCCCGGTATCGGATTAGCAGATGCCATCTGCGATTTGGTGAGTAGTGGGTCTACCTTGTTTATGAATGGACTTCGGGAAGCAACTACCATTTTACAATCTCAGGCTGTGTTGATTAAAAATGCCGAACTGCCCGCCGAAAAAGAAGCACTTTTAGAGCGATTATTATTCCGCATCCGCTCGGTTAAAAAAGCCCGCAATCATAAATATATTCTGCTGAATGCCCCCAACGATCGGTTGGATACGATCTTATCTCTCTTGCCAGGGATGAAGAGCCCTACCGTATTGCCATTAGCCGAACCCGGCTGGAGCAGCGTGCACAGCGTATTAAATGAAAATGATTTTTGGAATATCATCGAGCAATTGCGCGATGCAGGTGCTCAGGGAATTCTGGTAGTTCCTATTGAAAAAATGATTGTTTAAATCTATTGTATGTTAACAACCTTTATCAATCCGCAGCCATCCGAATGGAATTCTTTGCTTCAACGACCTACTGTAGAGGCAAGCAACTTATTCGAGCAAGTGCGTTCAATTATGCAGGAGGTAAAGCTGGGGGGAGATGATGCGCTCAGAAAGTTTACCCAAACATTTGATGGCGCAACGTTACAAGCAATTGAAATTAGTAAAGAAGCAATATCCGCAGCAGCAAATGAAGTGAGCCCTGCTTTACAACAAGCCATTCGTCAAGCGGCCACCAATATTCGTCGTTTTCATTCCACCCAATTGCACGAGGAGGCTCCCATTGAAACCCAACCAGGTATCACCTGCTGGCGCAAAGTGCGGGGTATTGAAAAAGTAGGTCTTTATATTCCCGGAGGCACGGCCCCTTTATTTTCTACCATCCTTATGCTGGGCATTCCAGCACAACTGGCGGGTTGCAGCGAAGTGATTATGTGCACCCCTCCCGGAAAAGATGGTAAAGTACATCCGGCTATTTTATTCGCTGCCGCCGAAGTGGGCATTCAGCGCATATTCACAGTTGGGGGTGTGCAAGCCATTGCGGCATTAACGTATGGCACAGAATCTATACCAGCCGTATATAAAATTTTCGGACCCGGTAATCAATATGTAACTGCTGCTAAACAGTTGGCCCAACTCGCGGGTATTGCCATCGACATGCCGGCCGGCCCCAGTGAGGTTTGTGTTTGGGCCGATGAAACAGCCCATCCCGATTGGGTTGCGGCCGATTTGTTAAGTCAGGCCGAACATGGAGCCGACAGCCAGGTATTACTCGTTACAACCGACCCCACACTACCCAATAAAGTAAAACAGGCAGTAACACAACAATTATTGCAGTTGCCAAGAATGGAGCTTGCGCAGAAAGCGTTGGAAAATAGTCGTGCTATTGTGGTAAATACCCAGCAAGCCGCGTTGGCACTGGTAAATGCCTATGCACCAGAACACTTGATTATTGCTTGCAAACAACCCGAACAATTGGCGGAGGGCGTAGTGAATGCAGGCTCCGTATTTTTGGGTAACTATACCCCCGAAAGTGTGGGTGATTATGCCAGTGGTACCAATCATACACTACCTACTAATGGATTTGCAAGGGCTTACAGCGGAGTAAGTGTAGATAGTTTTGTAAAGAAAATAACCTTTCAACAACTTACTAAAGAGGGCATTGCTTCCTTAGCACCCACTGTAATAGAAATGGCAATGGCAGAGGGATTACAGGCACATGCCCAGGCGGTTGCTATCCGATTAAATAATCCAACCACTCAATTGGAATCGTAAATATTTTTTATGCAGTTTGATCTGAACCGAATTACCCGGAAGAATATTCAACTACTGAAACCCTATTCATCTGCCCGTGATGAATTCAGTGGCGAGGCCAAGGTATTTTTAGATGCCAATGAGAACAGCCTCGGATCTCCTTTAACCAAATGGTACAATCGTTATCCCGATCCCCACCACGTTCAATTACGCAATAAAATAGCAGCCATCAAGGGAATCGCTCCGGAACATATTTTTTTGGGGAATGGAAGTGATGAATGTATTGATCTGCTCTTCCGTTGCTTCTCCGAGCCCGGTAAAAGCAATACGATTATTTGTCCGCCCACCTATGGCATGTACCAAGTAAGTGCAAATATTAACGACGTTGCTATTCAGGAAGCTCCATTGTTACCCGATTACCAACTGAATCTGGCCCATATCGAGCAACTGGTAAATGCGGATACTCGTATTATTTGGATATGCTCTCCCAATAATCCAACGGGTAATCAGATAAGTTTGGATGACATAGAAACTGTGTTGAATAATTTTTCCGGACTGGTAGTGGTAGATGAAGCCTATATCAATTTTGCCCGGCGACGCTCTTTGATTTTCCTATTAACGGATTATCCTAATCTAGTGATATTGCAAACCCTCAGCAAGGCTTGGGGATTGGCCGGACTGCGCATCGGGATGGCATTTGCAAGTATGGCGATTGTAGAAATCATGAACAAAGTAAAACCGCCCTATAATATCAGTGAGCCTGCACAAGAACTTGCCATAAAGGCCTTGGATGAAGTAGGGCAGGTAAATGATATGATTAGCGAATTAGTAGAAATGCGAAAGGGAATGGCAGCTGAATTTAGACTGATGCCTTGGGTGGAAGCGGTTTATCCTTCTGAAGCCAATTTTATACTGGTAAAAATGAACCAGGCCCGCCAGATGTATGAATTTTTGTTGGAGAAAGGCATTGTGGTGCGCGACCGCAGCCAGGTGGCGCTTTGTGAAAACTGCCTACGCATAACCATCGGTACCGAGCAGGAAAATACCATATTGGTAGATGCAATGTACACTTGGTTCGAACAGTAAACAAATTGTAGGGAATTGCTAATAGATTTGTAATTTCATCCGCAAATTTAAATACAACCTTATGTTACGTTTTTCCGTTTTACTATTGGCAGGCTGCCTGCTGGCCAGCAATTCTCAAGCCAATGATACTTTGCAAAATCGCAAGTCGGCTGCTATTATGCCGGATGCTGACAATGCAGGATTAAAATTACCTACTGGCTTTTCTGCCTTAAAAGTGGCCGAAAATGTGGGTCGGGCCCGGCATTTAGTAGTGAATAGTCAGGGAGATGTATATGTAAAACTCAGCGGAAAAGTAGGCGACAAAGGGATTTTGGTGTTGCGCGATTTAAATAAGGATGGTCGCACAGAAGAGGTTACCGGTTTCGGAAACTATGGCGGAACTGGAATTGCTATTCACAATGGTTACTTATATGCATCCTCAGATGAAGAAGTTTTTCGATATAAATTGAATGTCAATGGAGCAGTTGAAACTCCTTATCAGCCCGAGAAAATCATTACTGGCTTAATCAACCGCCGGCAACACGAGAGTAAATCCATCACACTCGATAAAAACGGGAATATCTATGTAAACATTGGTGCTTATTCCAATTCTTGTCAG
The DNA here is from genome assembly GCA_903899675.1 of uncultured Bacteroidota bacterium. Lineage (GTDB taxonomy): Bacteria > Bacteroidota > Bacteroidia > Chitinophagales > Chitinophagaceae > Sediminibacterium. The sequence goes on from CAIUKP010000183.1 coordinate 6,315, forward strand.
GTGAAAGACCGCCAGCCCGGATCATTGGGAATGAATCCTTGTCCTATTTTAGATTCTGCCGGAGGTATCTGGCAATTCAAATCGGATGTACTTAACCAAACCTACGGAAATGGGGTGCGCTTTGCTACCGGTCTACGAAATGTAGTAGGCCTCGATTGGAATAATCAAACCAATAGTCTGTATGTTACCCAGCATGGACGTGATCAATTGAATTCCTTGTTTCCACAGTTTTATGATACAACCACCAATGCCAATCTACCGGCAGAAACGATGTATGAAATGAAGCAAGGTGATAATGCCGGATGGCCTTATGTGTATTATGATCCTTTTCAAAATAAAAAGATGCTCGCACCAGAATATGGCGGCGATGGCAAAACAGAAGGAAGTGCCGTATACAAAAATCCAGCTATGGCTTTCCCAGCTCACATGGCTCCCAATGCCCTGTTATTTTATACAGGAAGTATGTTTCCGGAAAAGTACAAAAACGGCGCTTTTATAGCTTTCCATGGTTCCTGGAACCGGTCACCGCTTCCGCAGGAAGGGTATTATGTGGCATTTGTACCTTTTGAAAATGGAAAGCCTACTGGTAAATGGGAAATCTTCGCCAATGGATTCGCCGGTGTTGACGTAATTACCAGCACCCGCGCTGCCCAACATCGCCCATGTGGTTTGGCACAGGGCCCCGACGGATCACTGTATGTGTCGGATGATAACAAAGGAACCATTTACAGAATTTTATACAACGGAAAATAATGATGCGCATAGTAAAACAATTTGCTGGGTTAGGTAGTTTTTGTTGGGGGATGTTTTTTTTACTTTGTTCAAATGCCGGCATGGCTCAAACGGCTAGTCTAAAGTCTTCCATTGAAAGAGGCAAAACGGTTTATGTGCAACGCTGCATGGTTTGTCACCAACAAGATGGTGGCGGTGTGCCCCATCTCAATCCACCACTGGATGGCGCATCTGCCGTAAAAGGAAAAGATAAATCGAAGCTGATTTCAATTCTCCTTAAAGGCATGAGCGACCGGGTAGAAATTGATGGAGAATATTACAGCAATAATATGGCCAGTCATGCCGACCTCAGTGATCAGCAAATTGCAGATGTATTAAATTATATTCGAAACAACTGGAGCAATAAAGTGCCTACCCCGGTTACCCCTGCTGAAGTAAAATCGGTGCGGGCCAAAACAAAATAAGCATGCGACGTATTCTTTTTATCGATCGGGATGGAGTGATTTTGCAAGAGCCGGATAATTTTCAGGTAGACCACATTGATAAAACGAATTTTGTTCCGGGTGTTGTTTCTACGTTATCACGCATTGCAGCCGATTTTGATTTTTACCATGTGATGGTAACCAACCAGGATGGATTGGGTACCGATTCCTATCCCGACACGGATTTTTATCCCTATCAGAACCTAATGCTAAGAACACTGGAAGGGGAGGGGTTTACATTTGATGAAGTTTGGGTGGATGGAAGTCGCGAGGAAGATAAGCAGCCTACCCGAAAGCCGGGAACGGGTATGTTAACACATTTGATCAATAATCCCGAGTTTGATTTGGCCAATTCCCTGGTGATTGGTGACCGATGGAGTGATATCCAACTGGCAAAAAATCTGGGTTCTAAGGCAATTTACTTCCGCTCCCCCCATGCTACTTTGCAGTTTACACCCGAACAAGAACTAACCCTTCGCGATACCATTTTGTTGGAGGCACCCGATTGGCAATCGATTTATACTTTCTTGAAATTAGGTCTCCGCAAGGTTACCCATGCCCGAAATACCAAGGAAACCCAGATAGCCATACAACTCAATTTAGATGGAAAGGGGGAATCAACCATAGATACCGGAATTGGTTTTTTCGATCATATGCTCGATCAGATTGCCCGCCATGGAAAATTAGATCTAACCATTACCACAAAAGGAGATTTACATATTGATGAACACCATACGATAGAAGATACGGCCATTGCATTGGGAGAGGCTTTTGCCCTGGCTTTAACCGATAAGCGGGGAATGGAGCGGTATGGATTTGCACTACCCATGGATGAAGCGGAAGCAAAAGTGTTGATTGATTTTGGCGGCAGAAACTGGTTGGTATGGGATGCCGAATTTACAAGAGAAAAAATTGGAGAAATGCCAACCGAAATGTTTTATCATTTCTTCAAATCTTTCAGCGATGCTGCCAAGTGCAATTTAAATATCAGTTGCCAAGGTACCAATGAACATCATAAGATTGAATCTATTTTTAAGGCATTTGCCAAAGCCATCCGCATGGCTGTAAAGCGCGACCCGCTTAGCAATTACTTGCCTTCTACTAAGGGGGTACTGTAATCGTTTATAGTTTGGTGCGCGTCCAGGTTTCGGTTCTTCCAATCATAGAAATCCCAATATATCCCCGAACATTCAGTGTATTGGCATCTTTAAAGCGCATGTAACATTTGTAATCCTTGCCATTTTCTGGGTCGTAGATTCTTCCGTTGGTCCATTCCCCATCCTTAAATTCAAAATCCCGTAATATAATTGATCCCACCAATGGTTTGGTTTTTAGGCTGGCGTTGGGATTATTACTATCTACTTTAGGTTGGCCTTTTTCGTTCAGTGGTTCGCGCAGCCAAACGATTTTGCCATAATACTTACCATTTTCTTTGTACACCTGAATTTTTCCTTTTCCGCTGGAGTTCAGCCAGATACCCAACACATCATCTGTGGGGGTTGCGAAAGCAGGGGAAATTACACTGGTAATACCTACTATAAGGAGTAATACAAATTTCATGGCAGTGATAGGTTAGATTAACCGTAAACAAACGGCCGGTAGAAAAGTTGACTAAAAACGAGCGGCAGCCAAACTTTTAAAAAAAATTTGTTTTTCCCGCAATTAGATTGCAATTTTACACTAATGAATATGAATCAAAATAAGAGTTGGTGGTGGCATTACAACCTCGTCCGGGGATAGTAATGGCATAGCCTTTTACTTATTTGAATATATCTTTCAAAGCCCCGGCATACCAATGTCGGGGCTTTGTTTTTAGTAACCTGAATTTAAAGGGGCATATGAAAAAAATTGAATTGAGTACCCATGCCAGAAAGATGCTGGCAGATATTTATACGCCCGTAGGTATTTACCTGCGACTCAGGGATAAATATCGGGATACCATTTTGCTGGAAAGTACCGATCACCATGCAGCTGAAAACAGTTTTTCATTTATTGGCATCAATGCAGTTGCTGGTATTGAGGTAACGGAGCCCGGCAAACTGAATTATAAATATCCGGGGGAAGAGTCGGTAGCAGAAGCTATTCCGCATCCGGAGGCTGTTCCCAACAGAATCTGGGAGTTTATGCAGCAGTTTTCTGTTGCCCCAGTTGAAATTCCGGAAGCTGCGGTTGCGCAGGGTTTATTGGGATATACTTCTTATGATGCCGTACCCTTTTTTGAATCGATTCAATTGAATACGCAAAAGGAAGGTTCCATTCCCCTGCCCCTGATGCGGTATCGCTTATATCAGTATGTAATCGTGTTCAATCACTTTAAAGACGAAATCATTTTTTGTGAAAATAAAATACCGGGCATACCCGGAGATGCAGAAGCCGTTATCTCTTTGATCCGTAGTAAGGATGTACCCGTTTATCCATTTTCCATTACCGGATCAGAAGCCTCTAATATGTCGGACGATTACTACCGTGAAATTGTTCGCAAAGGCATCGCACACTGTATGCGCGGAGATGTTTTTCAGGTAGTACTGAGCCGACGTTTTCAGCAATCTTTCCAGGGCGATGAGTTTAATGTGTATCGGGCCCTGAGAAGTGTAAATCCTTCTCCCTACCTATTTTTCTTCGACTATGGCGAATATAAACTGATGGGTTCCTCTCCCGAAGCTCAGATTATAGTAAAAAATCAGCAGGCAATTGTTCATCCAATTGCGGGTACATTCCGCAGAACGGGGGATGAAGCTACCGATCAAAAAATGGCGCAAGAGTTACTGGCAGATGCCAAAGAAAATGCCGAGCACATCATGCTGGTAGATTTAGCCCGCAACGATTTGAGCCGTTGCTGCGATCAGGTAGCGGTGAGTCATTTCCGGCAGGTACATTATTACAGTCATGTAATTCACCTCGTTAGTGAAGTGATCGGCAATTGCAAACCCGGCAAACATCCGGTTGAATTATTGGCGGCTACTTTTCCGGCAGGTACCCTCAGTGGCGCTCCTAAGTTTAAGGCGATGGAAATCATTGACCAACTTGAGCCAACGGCCAGGGCTTATTATGGCGGTTGTATTGGAGCCCTTGGATTTAACGGCTCTTGTAATCATGCCATAATGATCAGAACCCTGTTGAGTAAAAACAATACCCTCTATTATCAGGCGGGTGCGGGCGTTGTTGCCGCAAGTGATCCGGAAAGTGAACTACAAGAAGTAAACAATAAATTGAATGCTTTAAAAAAAGCGATACAATTGGCTGCTGCCGATAACCTGTAAACGCTGTGAACCTATTTTTATGAAAGTGCTGGTTTTTGATAATTACGATTCTTTTACCTTCAACCTGGTTCATCTGGTGAAGCAGCTCACATCCGATGAAGTAACGGTGGTGCGCAACGATCAGATGCCCTTGGGGGAAGTGGATGCCTTTGATAAAATCATACTATCTCCCGGTCCAGGCATACCGGAGGAAGCAGGACTTCTGCTCCCCCTAATTAAGCAATATGCTGCCACCAAATCTATTCTGGGCGTTTGTTTGGGGCATCAGGCAATCGGACAAGCATTTGGTGCACAGCTAACAAATTTGCCGGCCGTTTTTCATGGAGTGGCAACGCCCATTCAATTATTACCGGCTTCGAGTAGAGGGAATGACTGGTTTACCGGTTTAGCCCAACTCATTGAAGTGGGCAGATACCATAGCTGGGTGGTGAGTGATCAAAACCTACCCAACTGTATTGAAGTTACGGCAAGAGATGCACAGGATTACATCATGGCACTCCGGCATCGGGAACTAGATGTGCAGGGGGTTCAGTTTCATCCCGAAAGTATTCTTACTCCCCAGGGATTAGCAATGATGCGTAACTGGATAGAAAAATAAAAATTGAAAAATCATTTACCGATGAAAAAAATATTGAACTATTTACTGGAACATAAAACGCTTTCCCGCGAAGCAGCCAAAGATGTGCTGCTGCAAATGTCGGAAGGCAAGTTCAACGATAGTGAGCTGGCAGCCTTTATCACGGTATTTCTTATGCGAAGTATTACCATTGATGAATTACTTGGGTTCCGGGATGCCCTGTTATCGCTCTGTGTGAAAGTTGATTTGGGTAATCATTCGGTGATTGATATTGTAGGCACCGGTGGGGATGGAAAAAACACATTCAATATTTCTACCCTCGCTTGTTTTATTGTAGCAGGTGCCGGAGAAAAAGTGGCCAAGCATGGCAATTACGGGGCTTCCAGCATCAGTGGATCTTCGAATGTGATGGAGCAGTTGGGATATGTGTTTACCAACCAAAGCGATCAACTGCGGAAAGAATTAGAAACTGCCAATATTTGTTTTTTACATGCTCCCTTATTTCATCCGGCATTAAAAGTGGTGGGCCCTATAAGAAAAAATTTGGGAGTGCGCACTTTCTTTAACATGTTGGGGCCGCTGGTAAATCCTGCCGCGCCTGCCACCCAATTAATTGGCGTGTACAGTTTAGAAATGGCCCGCATTTATAATTATGTGTTACAGCAAACCGGAAAACCCTTTACCATCATACATAGTTTGGATGGATATGATGAAGTGTCTCTTACCAACGATACCAAAGTAATTACCGCAGCAGGTGAACGGATGTATTCTGCAAGGGAACTGGGGAAAAGACAGGTACATCCCGAAGATTTATACGGTGGAGATACATTAGAAGAAGCAGCCGCCATTTTTCGATCGATTATCAGCGGCAAAGGCACTTGGGCTCAAAATGCGGTGGTATTGGCCAATGCTGCACTGGCACTGGCGGGCACCGGAAAATATGCCAACTACGAAGAGGCTTATCAGGCAGCTGTTAGAAGTTTAGAAAGCGGTGCTGCACTTCAATCTTTAGAAACCCTAATTGCTTTGCAGCCATGAATATCTTAGAAACCATTATAGCTGCTAAACATATTGAGGTAGCAGCCCGCAAAAAAGTAATCCCTGCCAGCAAACTAGAGCAGTCTCCCTTATTTATGCGACCGCTGCCCAGTCTAAAACAATCGTTGTTGCATCCCTCCACCAATGGAATCATTGCCGAGTTTAAACGAAAATCACCTAGCAAAGGAAATATTCATTTGGATGCTGATGTGGTATCGGTTACCAAAGCTTATGCCCAGGCTGGTGCATCCGGCATTTCGGTGCTTACCGATGAAAATTTTTTCGGAGGCAGCTGGTCTGATTTAGATGCAGCTATTCAATGGGGAACCCCGGTATTGCGCAAAGATTTTATAATTGATGAGTACCAATTGATAGAAGCCCGTGCCCACGGAGCAGCCGTAATTTTACTGATTGCTGCCTGCCTAAGTCCGCAACAAGTGAAAACCCTGGCAGAAACCGCTAGTTCACTGGGTTTAGAAATTTTACTAGAGCTGCACGATGCTTCGGAACTGGAACATATACATCCCTCAGTAACCCTCGTTGGAATCAATAACAGAAACCTGAAAAATTTTGAAGTGAATTGGCATCATTCTATAGAACTGGCTGCCCAAATCCCCTCCGAATTTCCTGCTATTGCAGAAAGCGGTATTGATTCGGTTGAAACCCTGCTGCAGTTGCAGGCTGCTGGATTTAGTGGCTTTTTGATGGGTGAATATTTTATGAAACAAGCCAACCCTGCCGAGGCCTTCATACGTTTTTCTCAAACGCTTCAGCAGGCAAGAAATGTAACTGAAAACTAATGACGGAAAGCATTCCATATAGTCAACCACCTACTCCTACTTTCCGATTGAAAGTGTGCGGACTCACCCAATACGAGCAAGTAATGGAGTTGGATAATCTGGGGGTGATATTTGCCGGCTTTATTTTTTATGCGCCATCGCCCCGTTATTATAAAAGATACCTAGACACAGCAGTATTAAAAAAAATTCGAGGTAAACATATCAATAAAGTGGGGGTGTTTATAAATGCCTCGGTTGATGAGGTGTTAAAAGCGGTAGATGATGCAGGCCTCAGCATGGTGCAATTGCATGGGGATGAATCGCCCAAAACCTGCGAGCGAATTGCAGAATATGTTTCGGTGATTAAGGCATTTCGTTTGCGGGATGATGACCAGGTTATGTGGAAAGTGAAAGATTATCAGGCAGTAGCCGATATGTTTTTGTTTGATACTGCCACTGCTGAATATGGAGGATCGGGAAAAAAATTCGATTGGAAAGTATTGGCAGGATTGAAAATCGGGAAACCCTTTTTTTTAAGTGGCGGTATCGGTCCGGAGGATGCACCCAAAATCCATCAGTTTGCAGCTGATCCGGTGGCCGCTGATTTATTTGCCCTGGATATCAATAGCCGATTTGAAACCGCACCGGGCGTAAAAGATATCAAACAAGTAGAAAAATTTATTCAACAACTATCGAATCCAAACGTATAACCTACATAATATGCAACCTGAAACCATCACCCAAAGCTTTGTGCACCCCGATACCGAAGGTTACTATGGCAACTTCGGAGGAGCTTACATACCCGAGATGCTCTATCGGAATGTAAGTGAACTGAGAGAACAATACCTCAACATTATTCATAGTGCCGATTTTAGAAAAGAAATGGAAAGCCTGTTGCGTGATTATGTGGGCAGACCAACCCCCCTCTTTTTGTCGGAACGTTTGGGCAAAGAACTGAATACGCAATTGTATTTAAAGCGGGAAGATCTTTGCCATACCGGCGCGCATAAAATCAACAATACGGTTGGCCAGATTTTATTGGCCCGTAGATTGGGTAAAACACGCATCATTGCAGAAACCGGTGCGGGGCAACATGGGGTAGCTACTGCCACGGTTTGTGCATTAAAGGGAATGGAATGTATCGTGTATATGGGCGAAAAAGATATTCAACGCCAGGCACCCAATGTGGCAAGGATGAAAATGCTGGGGGCAAAAGTGATACCCGCAATGAGTGGAAGCAGAACCCTGAAGGATGCTACCAATGAAGCCATTCGCGATTGGATTAACCATCCCAATGATACCCATTATATTATTGGCAGCGTGGTTGGGCCACATCCTTATCCGGATATGGTTGCCCGCTTTCAAAGTGTAATCAGTGAAGAAATAAGGATGCAACTGCTCGATAAAACCGGATCTGAACTGCCTACCCATGTGGTGGCTTGTGTGGGTGGCGGAAGTAATGCTGCCGGCGCCTTTTATCATTTTCTAGATGAGCCCACTGTAAAAATTGTTGCAGTAGAAGCGGCGGGCCATGGAATACATAGTGGGATGAGTGCAGCCACCACCCAACTGGGTAAACCGGGTATTTTACATGGCAGCATGAGTTTGGTAATGCAAACAGCAGATGGTCAGGTTACCGAGCCCCATAGTATTTCTGCGGGATTAGATTATCCGGGTGTGGGCCCCATCCATGCAAATTTGTTTGAGAGTGGTCGCGGACAGTTTGAGAGTGCCACGGATGCGGAAGCCTTGGAGTGGGCTTTTCATGTAAGTAAAACAGAAGGCATTATTCCAGCGCTTGAAACAGCACATGCTTTTGCTGTATTACCCCGCCTTGGATTAAAACCTACCGATCGGGTAGTAGTATGCTTAAGTGGTAGAGGAGATAAGGATCTGGGAACCTATATGCAGGAACTGGATCGATTTGAGAAATAAATTGAAATAAAATTGTATGAGCCGGATTGCTGAATTATTTAAAGAAAAAAAATCGCATGTGCTGAATGTTTACTGCACTGCCGGCTATCCAAAACTGGATAGTACCCTGCCCATAATGCGCGCCTTGCAAGAAAGTGGGGTAGATTTAATTGAACTGGGGATACCCTATAGCGATCCACTAGCCGATGGCCCCGTAATTCAGGCAAGCAGTAGTGAAGCGATAGAAAATGGCATGACCCTCGAAGTACTGTTTGATCAATTAAAGGAATTGCGTTTGCCCATTGCAGAAGGGGGCCTGGGTAATCAGTTGCCAGTGATTCTGATGGGCTATATGAATCCCGTTTTACAATTTGGTTTCGAACGCTTTTGTGCCAAAGCTGCGGAAGTAGGGGTGGATGGCATTATTTTGCCCGATTTACCTGCATTTGAATTTAAGCAACACTATGGAAGTATTTTACAGAAATATCAATTGGATTTTATCTTTCTGGTAACCCCGGAAACTACGCCTGAAAGAGTGTTACAATTGGATGCGCTTAGTTCAGGATTTTTATATGCAGTAAGTTCTTCTGCCACTACAGGAAATGAACAAAATATGGATACGGTATCTGCCTACCTGCAAAAACTGGCCCTGATGCCGCTAAAAAATCCTGTTTTGGTTGGTTTTGGAATAAAAGATCGAAAAACTTTTTTATCTGCCTGTGAACATACTGCCGGGGCTATTATTGGCTCTGCCTATATAAAAGTATTGCACGGTAACATACATTATAGCAGCGTAACCCAACATTTTATTCATTCCATCCTTCATGCCGATTAATTATGGAATTGGTAATCATTCAATATAATGCCGGAAATATTCAATCGGTTTTGTATGCGCTCGAACGGATGGGCCAATCGGCGGTGGTAACCGACAATCCCGATCGCATAAGAAATGCCGATAAAGTTATTTTTCCGGGTGTGGGAGAGGCAAGTTCTGCCATACAATATTTGCGGGAAAGAAAATTAGATTCGGTAATTACTAGTTTGCAGCAGCCCGTGTTGGGTATATGTTTGGGCATGCAGTTACTTTGTTCGTATAGTGAAGAAAACGATACCACCTGTTTGGGAATATTCAGTGAGCGGGTAGTAAAGATGCAAGCACCAGCAGCAAAGGCAGGGCAACGGTTTAAGATTCCGCAGATCGGATGGAACAGTATTGCACAATTACATTCACCGTTGATGGAGGGAATTGCTGAAAACAGCTATTGCTATTTTGTTCATGGCTATTATGTACCCTTTGGCGCACATACCATTGCAACTACCGATTATATTCAGCCTTATAGTGCCGCACTGCATAAAGATAATTTCTACGGAACCCAATTTCATCCCGAAAAAAGTGCCGAAACGGGGGCCCGTATCTTGCAAAATTTTATCAACCTGTAAATCACACACATGCAAATTATTCCTGCCATCGATATCATTGCCGGTAATTGTGTGCGGCTAACGCAGGGAGATTATGCACAAGAAACATGCTATAGCGAGCATCCGCTGGATGTAGCAAAGGAATTTGAGCAGGCTGGATTGCAAAGAGTTCACCTGGTAGATTTAGAGGGAGCCAAAGCCGGAAAAATTATGAATGCCGCCGTATTGGAAACAATTGCAGCGCATACATCACTGCAGGTTGATTTTGGGGGTGGTATCCATACCGAAGCAGCAGTACAACAGGTGATTGATGCCGGGGCCACCTGGGTAACCATCGGTAGTGTGGCGGTAAAAGCGAAAGAGAAATTGAATGGATGGCTGGATACATTTGGCGTGGAAAGATTTATGCTGGGCGCGGATGTAAAAGGTACGCAACTGGCAATCAGCGGATGGACGGAAACCACTGATCAAGAAATTCTACCCTTTATTGAATATTGGGCCTCCCGCGGTATCCGTCAGTTTTTTTGTACCGATATCAGTAAGGATGGACAACTGGCCGGTCCCTCTTTGGAACTTTATCAAACCATCTTACAGCGTTTCCCCAATATATACTTTATCGCCAGTGGGGGCGTTAGTGCTATGGATGATTTGATAGCACTGCAGGAGATAGGGTGCAGCGCAGCAATTGTGGGAAAAGCGATTTATGAAAAAAGAATTTCCCTGCAACAACTGGCCGACTGGAAAAAATAATTACATGCTAACCAAACGAATCATACCCTGTTTAGATATCCGAGACGGCCGAACCGTAAAAGGGGTAAACTTTACCTCTATCCGGGATGCCGGAGATCCCGTTGAATTGGCCGAACTGTATGCACGCGAAGGGGCGGATGAATTGGTTTTTTTG
>CAIUKP010000184.1 GCA_903899675.1 uncultured Bacteroidota bacterium
GGATCTGCAGCTAATAATGCTTTGCCCGTTGCGGTTTCAATTAGTTCTAGGGCGTGTAACAATTCAGGGGCGGTATCGGGCGCGAGGTAATCGAATTCGAGGAGTTGTGTTTTTTCGGTTCGTTGATCTCGATCGTTGTATTTGGCTGCATTTCTGGCAAGTGCATACATATTGTATAAAAACCAATAACCAGGTAAAATAGTAATACGGTCATTTACTACATCGTGATGAACCAATGAGAAAGGGATGGGTATATCCAGTTCGGCGGGATAATCGCCTTTGGTTACAATACAAAAGCTGGCAAAACGGGAATTGTGTTTTAGACTAACACACAAGCCGGGCCAGAAACCTCGACCCATAATGATTTCACCATCAGCCCCGCGGCTGTTGTGGTTAGATCCGATGGTGGCACCGGCGGCTATATTGCTTTGTCCCATTACCAGTGCAGCACAAAGAAACGAATTGTTATGGTGTTGTTCATGCGAAGGAAATATCAGGGAGTTGAGCACTTCGCAGCAAGAGATAGTAGCGTTGTTGCCGAGGTAGGAGTTGATAAGTCGGGCTCCGTATTTCAGTTGCGAGTGGGAGGCCATAATAAATCGAACGGCTTTCACGCCATAAAAAATGCGGCATCCAAATCCTACAATTCCATTCACCAGTTCACAACCTTCGCCAATTTGGGTAAGGCCTTCCGGACCAGAGTTGATGGTTAAATTTTTCAGTTTGTTGGCTCCCTTGATATAGGCATCCGAACCAATCCACACATCTTTAATGATGCTGCAGTTTTTGATAAGGGTTCGGTCTCCAATTTTTCCATAGTAGCCTCGCTTGTTATTGAAACTTTCTTCTGTTATTTTTTTAAATTGGTTTTGTAATTGATCATCGTCCCGAAATCGGCTCCACAGAAAAGCATCCCCCGGTAACATCCCATTAAATGGCATTACTTTTCGGCCAGTATTTTCGTTGCAGATTTCCATCCAAATGCGAACCGATTCCTCTTCCCCTTCTTTGATAATGCCATTTCCAAACTTGGCATGGTTGGTGGCTACCAATTCGTGTATATTGATCAGCATTACTTCCGAACCAATGATATAGTGCGACAAATAGTTAACATTGTTAACTACTACATTATCCCCAAAATCGCAGCTGATGATGGTGGAGTGGTAGAGGCCCACCGGCATTTTCAAATCGCTGAATCCCAAACAAACGGGCTCTAATTTTCCGATACGCACGAGTCCGAAAAATGCACAGTTTTTAACCAAATCTGGATTGAAAGCATCCGACACTAAAAAATTATTCCAGTTATCACTGGTGTTTCTGTTGATCACCAGTCTTTCAATTTCCTGCGCCGTTAGTCTTCTGTATTCAATGCCATTTCGGTTTTGCAGGTTGCGCAGGTAATATTCATTTTTGCCTTTGGGTAAATAGGGGGCCTTAATAAAATCGTAACCAAGGGCATCATGAGGTGTTTGATAAATAATATTCTTCAACATTGCTTATATTTATTAGATAAAGATACAGTCAATAAGGCGTTGGCTGTTTGCACTTCAACCAATTTGTTTGTTTATGTTAGTTACAAGTAGCGCAACTCATTTTTTTCTGCGGTTTTTTGTCGTTTTGCTGCTGCTTAATGCGGAAGTAAATGGGCAGTATAGTCCTGAAAAAAAATATCCTGCATCTTTTCTCAGTACTGATACTACTCGATCGAAATTATTAACCGCCTATCAGCCGCAGGTTCCTGCGGGTTCGCCCAATATTGTACTTATTTTATTAGATGATGTGGGTTTTAGCGTTAGTTCCACATTTGGGGGATTGGCACGTACGCCCAATTTTGATAGTTTGGCTGTTCGTGGATTGCGGTACACGAATTTTCATACAACGGCATTGTGTGCTCCTTCGCGGGCTGCTTTATTAACCGGGCGTAATCATCATTCGGTGCATATGGGGCATTTTACGGAAACTGCTTTTGATGCGCCGGGGTATGATGGGTATATGCCTTTTGAAAAAGCAACCATGGCGGAAGTGTTGCGGGAGAATGGGTATAGTTCTTTTGCCGTGGGTAAATGGCATTTAACACCGGTAGCCGAAAGAACCGCTGCGGGCCCGTTTAACCGCTGGCCAACGGGAAGGGGTTTTGATGAATTTTATGGTTTTCTCGAATCGGCTACCGATCAGTATTATCCGGTATTGTGGGATGGGCATACGCCAGTAAAAATCGATACGGCCGCCGGGGTACATTTTAATACGCTGATAACGAATCGGGCCATTGAGTATATTTCTCAAGTAAAAAAAGCAAAACCAGATAAGCCCTATTTTCTTTTGTTTTCTCCGGGAGCGGTTCACTCCCCGATGCAGGTTGATAAAAGTTGGATTGATGCATATCGGGGTAAGTTTGATGAAGGATATGATGTGTATCGTGAAAAAACACTGGCTCGTCAGCAACGAATGGGTATTGTACCGGCAAGTGTAACGCTTCCGCCACGCCCTGCGCAGATACCTGCCTGGAATACCTTAGATCCTCTTGCACAAAAAGTAATGGCGCGTGCCATGGAGGCCCATGCTGGTTTTTTGAGTGAAACGGATTATGAAATTGGCCGATTGATTCGGTATTTAGACAGTACCGGACAGATGCAAAACACCCTTTTCTTTTTGATAATAGGCGATAATGGGGCAACTAAATACACGGCATCTTTGCCGGGATTGCCAGCTAGTCAAGAGCATTTAAAGGGAGTGGAACGATCTCAGGCAGCTTATGCGCATATCGATGAGATAGGGGTGAAAAATTTTAAGGGAGATATTCCGCTCGGTTGGACGCAGGCCATGAATACCCCGTTTCGTTTATTTAAGGGTGATGCTAATTCCGAAGGGGGAACCCGCAATCCAATGATTGTAGTAGCGCCCGGATATATACAAGATCCGGGAGCTATAAGAACACAATTCACGCATTTGGTAGATATCTGGCCTACGATTTTGTCGGTAACCAATATAGGAGTACCCCAAAAGATAAACGGATATCGGCAAAAACCTTTGGAGGGATATTCCTTCGCTACTACTTTTCGGCGGGGGAATGAAAACTTTATACATCCTCCTCAGTATTTTGAAACGGGGGGCCATCGGGCTATTTATGCGGATGGATGGCGGGCAACTGTGTATCATACCTATGGAACACCGTTTAGCACCGATCGCTGGGAGTTATTTAATACAATAACCGACTTTAATGAGCAAGATAACCTGGCAGAAAAACAACCACGTCTGCTAAAAAAAATGGTTCGTTTGTTCGAGCAAGAGGCCAAGAAATATCATGTGTATCCATTGCAAGAATCCTGGTTTCCGGCGGATGCGTATTTGCAAATTAGCGATAGCAGGATGAGGGGGCGGTAGAAAGACCGGCTTAGTGCAGTATATTAAAACAAAGTGTGTTTTGAAAGTTGTAAATGGTTTACGGGGAAACCTGTTTACAAATTACTACTATTTCTAACAATCAGTTTAGTAGAAAGCGTTGTTGTTTCAAATTCGGTAACAGGTCGTTTGCTCTCAATGAGTTTAAGTAATAATTTGGTAGCCAATTCCCCCATTTCAAATGCGGGTTGTGTTACCACAGTTAAAGAGGGATCGAAAAGGTCAGTTACTTCGCTATTGGAAAAGCCTACTAATGAAATTTCCTCGGGGATTTTAATATTTTTTTCGTGTAGATTTCTTAAAACATGAGAAGTGATTTTATCCGAAGCAGTAAAGATTCCATCTGGCTTATTTTTTCCTGATAGCAAAGAGTCCATCGCCGTATTAATTTCAGTAGCATTCATGCCTCCTTGTTCGCAATATCTTACCATGGAATCTTGATAGCTTATTCCATAATCAACTAGCGCCGATTGATACCCCGCAAGGCGGTCTTTTGCAATTGATAATGTGGGGTCGTTTGAAATAAGCGCAATTTTTTTGCAACCCGATTTAATTAAGTGCTCTGTAGCCTGATAGGCCCCATTAAAATTATCAACAATAACCTTGTGGGTATTGATTTCTTCTACTATTCTATCAAAAAATACAATCGGCATTCCTTTTCTATGCAAATCTTGCAAGAAAGAAGTGTCTTTTGTTTCAGTTGAAATCGTAACAATTAATCCATCTACTGATCTGGAAGTGAGGTATTTTAAGCTCAGTAACTCTTTTTCGTAAGATTCTCTGCTTTGGCTGATAATTACATTATATCCATTATTACCTGCGATAGATTCTATCCCATTGATGGTTTGCGAAAAAAAGCTATTGGCTATTTCGCATACCACCACGCCAATCGTCCGGCTTCGCCTTTCTTTTAAACTTTGGGCAATTGGGTTGGGGTTATAATTTAACTTTTCAGCATAATCAAGAACTACCCGCTTGGTTTCTTCACTGATTTCGCTACTATCTCTCAAAGCCCTTGATACGGTAGAGGGAGAAAGGTTGGTGGCTTTGGCAATGTCTTTTATGGTAACGGCTTCAAATCGCATATAGAAATTCATTTTAAAGATAGCGAATATTGGCTTGATATCGTTACCGGCAACGATTGCGTAAAAAAACTATTCATTATCAAGTATTTGAGGCGAAATTCTAACTAAAATTGGATTACCAACCCAATTGCTTGCCCGTTTTGAGAGAGAAGTTTCCTGCTATTCTACGTATACTTCCTCCTAAAACTATTTTACTAAGGAGCTTTTATACCTCTAGTTAAGTGAAGTAGTTGTGTTGAAATATTTTCATAAAAAATTATATTTTATGTTCAA
>CAIUKP010000185.1 GCA_903899675.1 uncultured Bacteroidota bacterium
CTATGTTTAGTTTCAAAGAAGTGATTTCCATAATGAGCCTGTATTAACATTTTAGCAAAACTTTCTACGTCTTGATTGCCAACTGCCTCCTCATCCGCAATGAATTCGTGTATGGTTTCTAATTCTTTTTGAATAATCCAGCAAAAGGGGTTCATCCAAAATATAGAGCAGCATAGTTGAGTAAATAACCTGTCCCAGGTATGCTTTTGTTGGATATGGGTTAATTCATGTTTAAAGATTTGTTTGCCGCCTTCATCTTCAATGGATATAGACCGTTTCCAAAATAAATTATCCAGAAATGAGAAGGGCGCAGATTCTTCATCAGTATACATCAAATCAAACCCTTGCATAGGTGTAACCTGAGATTGTTTTTTTATCCGATAGACTTTATAAATATGATAGCCAC
Source organism: uncultured Bacteroidota bacterium (assembly GCA_903899675.1). Lineage (GTDB taxonomy): Bacteria > Bacteroidota > Bacteroidia > Chitinophagales > Chitinophagaceae > Sediminibacterium. Next base: position 407 of record CAIUKP010000185.1, read on the forward strand.
TTATGGCAATCATTACACAACTTGTAATTATCATTAGAAGGATAAATATATCTCCCATAGCTATTTTGCTTACCTCCGGATAAGTAGCAACCACCATTAAATCAATGGATTCACCTGAACCCATTAATACTGGTTTTTCATTGGTATCCCAATCAAAACGAAGAATGGGTATCAGTAAACTTATCAAGAGTGCAGCCAATAGATAAAACCGATTAAAATAATGGAATCGTTTATTTCTCAATGCCAGCCAATAGTATCCAATAAAAATACCCGATAGGATTATTAATTTTATTATGTATAACAGCAGACTATCCATTTTCTTTCTTTTTTAATTGCTTTAATAAGAGTTCCAATTCAGCAATTGACATTTGTTTTTTATCAACCAAGAATGAAACAACATTTGAATAAGACCCTTCAAAATATCGGTCAGTTAACCCTTCAATACTTTGTGAAGAATAGGCATCCTTGGAAACTAATGGATAATAAAAATTATTTCTGTTAGGATTTTGAATGCCAACAAATTGTTTCTCCACTAAAATCTTCAAAAGGGTAGCAATCGTATTATGATGTGGCTTGGGCTCTTCAAGAGCTTCCAACACATCTTTTATAAATCCGCCTTTATCTAGTTTCCAAAGTGCGGTCATGATTTGTTCTTCGGCTTGCGTTAATTTTTTCATATCCTTGTAACTAATTATTTAGTCTAAATTATGACTAATTTTTTAGTTACCAAATTTATTTTTAAAAATTAACAATTGAGCTCTGACACTGCTGCCAACAAACATTTTCTCAATGAGTCTTACACATTTCAAATCTAAATATTTGATTATCAATACTAATGATGGTTTTACAGCATAGGAGTTAGGGAATTCCAACGGCGCTAACCAGTAAACTCTAGGGAAAGCTGATTACTAAATTGCATGATTATCAGTAGATACCCTGGCTTATCAAAACGGAAAATATCTGTTTGCAGCGATTGGAATTGGATGTACCATTATTTAAATACTGCCAACAATATTCTTTCCTTAGAAGGCCGAGCAGGTAGGGTTAGTTGTTGCCCATTATAATACATACGTATCCCCTCTTTGGCATTGGCAGGTAATACCATATCCACTCCTCCAATAAACGGTACACTCGAAAATTGTTTCAACGCTTTCCCGGAATTGATTGCATCTCCATCATCAAACAAGAAACTAGTGATGGCAGTTTTTGATGCAGGCGTTAACGTGGGGGAGCATACCGGCAAGCCATTAACAGTAACCGAATCCCTGCCACCCACCATTGCCTGGGCAGCTGAATATACTACCAGGGTAGATTGGGTTTCAATTGCAGGAATTTTTCCTAATAGAAAAGTCATACGACCATCTTCCGGAAATCCCCGCAGGTACACCAGTGGATTGGAATAATCAAACCTCGGAAAAAAATAAGAAATGATGCGCTTATTCGCTCCCGCCGGCATTAGTTCCATCTCATAAGGGATTCCAGCACGAAGGGTAACCGGCCCCCAGGCACCCGCTTGATCTGTTTTCAACTGAATGGGTTGATCAGCTTTTTTTCGTTGGCCATTCTTTTTTTTAATCGGATAAATATTAATTACTGCATCCGACATGGCGATATTGTCTCCCAAAATCAATGACTTACCGGAGAGTGTAACTTTTCTGCCGGGTTTAATACTAGGGATGAACATTTGTTTACCAGTAAAAAATTGCAGCATCGATTTGATGGAAGTATCGCTGGTAGCTACCTGATAATGGTCCTGCTCCTCTAATGCAAGATTGAAAGCTCCGTCTACCAAGCCAGCAGTATTAGCTGCAACCTTGTCTCCGGAAGAGAAAATATTCATACACCTGTTGTTCGGAAACCAGGGATAGGCGCCCGTCCACTTTCGGCTGCCTATATGAACATAATGGGCTATGTTTTTAGCATGCGAACTGTCTTTCAGGTAATTTCTGCCCAGTCCACCCCCTGCCGAATGCCCTACCAGATCAACTTGGCTGGCACCGGTTGCCGATAAAACTTGGGTAATAAATTGATGCAACAAACTATCATTCCGCTTTCCATTTCCACCAACACTGTTCCAATCAAACGCATAGATACGATTAGCGCAATAGCCGGCTTGTTGAAAATAATGTTCGGCATTCGCCCAAGTATCTCCGGAGGCGAGAAACCCATGAACAAAAACTACGGGACGAAGAGACGTATCGCATTGTGCTTTTGCGTTGCTAGCAAACAAGAGCAATAAAACAAGAAGCCTATTTAGCATGGATACAAAGTTGAATGAATGATGAAAGTATATTTTAATTCAATTAAATTTAACAAAAAAAGATAACTAAACGATTCAGCAATTATGAAGAAGAATATTATGTTCCTAATCAGTTTTATATCTATTTTTTTAAACAATTTACCAGCACAGGACACCCTGCGTACTGAAATACTGGTAGTAGGAGGCGGTGTGGGAGGAACCGCTGCAGGCATTCAAGCAGCCCGATTAGGCAGACAGGTAATTATTACGGAGGCAACAACCTGGTTGGGTGGAATGCTTACAGCTGCTGGCGTAAGTGCAGTAGATGGTAACCATAGTTTACCCTCGGGTTTATGGGCAGAATTTCGCAATGCGCTTTACACAAAATATGGTGGTGAAAAGAAAGTTTCTACCGGATGGGTTAGCAATACCTTATTTGAACCCCATATTGGCGATAGTATTCTTAAAAGCATGGCGGCGCGCCTGCCAAACCTGAAAGTACTATTCCGCCATCAGCCAATCGCGGCAATGGTTGAAGGGAAAAACATGAAAGGTGCGGTGCTGCGCAATTTGCAGAATAACCGTACCGTATACATTTTTGCACAACAAGTAATTGATGCCACCGAATTAGGCGATCTGCTGGAAATGGCAAAACTGCCCTACGACGTGGGTATGGAAGCCAACCGCCTAACTGGAGAAAATATCCCGGTAGCCGAAACAAACGATATTATTCAAGACCTCACTTATGTTGCAATATTAAAAACGTATGGGGCTGCTGCCGATTGTACCATTGCCAAGCCTGTGGGTTATAATCCCGCAGAATTTGATGGCAGTTGCACCAATTACTATATAGACCTTTCCCGTAAAGCACCCGGTGTTGATGCCAAAAAAATGTTGGACTATGGTAAACTACCCAACAATAAGTACATGCTCAACTGGCCAATATTTGGTAACGATACTTATTTGAACGTAATTCAATTATCAGACTCCCTTCGTCAGGTTGAACTAGAGAAAGCCCGGCAAACCACCCTGCGCTTTGTATATTTTATACAACATGAATTGGGTTTTAAAAATTTGGGACTGGCGGATGATGAATTTCCTACCGAAGACAAACTCGCTCTGATTCCCTATCATCGCGAAGGCAGAAGGGTAAAGGGTATTGTGAGATTCAAAATTCAACATATTGCCAATCCCTATAACAATGGCGAACCCCTTTACCGCACCGGTATTTCGGTAGGTGATTATCCGGTAGATCATCACCACAAAAAAAATCCACTCGCTCCACAACACTTAGATTTTTATCCGGTACCCTCTTTTACTATACCCTTAGGCGCTTTATTACCCGCGAATATAGAGGGATTGATTGCAGCAGAAAAGGCCATCAGCGTTTCTAACTTGGCCAATGGTACCACCCGATTACAACCCTGTGTTTTGTTAACTGGGCAAGCAGCGGGCACGCTGGCAGCATTGAGTGTTCAACAGGGCAAGGCAAATGCGGCTGATGTAGCCGTGCGATTAGTGCAAGCCAGTTTGTTACAACAGGGTGCTTATCTGATGCCCTATTATGATGTACCTGCCGGGCATCCTCAGTTCGATGCAGTTCAACGGCGGCAGCATGTTCGGCTGCTACTGCCGATTGAAGAATCGTCACGATGTCGGTGTGGCCCTTCTGGCAGGCAACGTACAGCGGCGTGACACCAATGTCCGTCCTTGCCTTGTTCACGTCCGCACCCCGACCAAGCAACGCCTCCACAATGC
>CAIUKP010000186.1 GCA_903899675.1 uncultured Bacteroidota bacterium
AATACCTGAAAAAAAATTTATTGCGCTGCTGGGGCCAAATGGTGCAGGCAAATCAACCCTATTACAATTAATAGCTGGAAGCCTGGAACCTACTAAAGGAAAAATCCTATTGCATAACAGACCCCTAAGTAGTTTCTCCATTGCTGAACTTGCTCGGCACAGAGCAGTTTTGAGTCAATTTTCACCCATCCATGTTCCCATAAAAGTACAGGAGCTGATTGCTTTAGGCAGATATGTATATGCCCCTATGTTGGTTGCAGCAGCTGACCGCCTACATGTAAAAAAACAAATGGAGCGGATGCAAATTGCACACCTGGCCAACCGTTATTATCATACCTTATCGGGAGGAGAAGCGCAGTTGGTACAGCTATGTAGAGTAGTTGTTCAACTCGATCTGGATAATCTTTCGGATACTCCAAAATTTTTATTGCTGGATGAACCGGTTTCTAATTTGGATGTACACTATCAGCATGCAGTGCTGCAATTAGCCAAGTCGCTGGTTCCTTCCGGCGTTACCATTGTTGCCATATTGCACGATATTAATCTGGCTTTGGAGTATGCAGAAGAAATCCATTTAATAAAAGGGGGAGGCCTTTTAAAAACCATTACCCCGCAAAATTCGCTTAGTGCAGGGGATATAAAAGAAGTGTATGAAGTGGAAGCTGAGCTATTTCGGATAGGAGAGTCACAGCAAACCTGGGTAAGAACCAGTTCCCTTAAGAAGCAATCAGATGGGGAGTAATTCCAATGCCTTTGTAATAGTTTGCTCTAATTCGGCATCCGAAATGTAATGGGGTACAAAAGTAGTTCCAGTAACTTTTTCGAAGAGTTGGATGTATCGCTTGCTGATGGTATCAATCCATTCATCACTCATCTCTGGAACCTGTTGCCCTTCTTTACCCATAAAATGGTTAGCAATCAACCATTCCCTTACAAATTCTTTGCTCAGTTGCTGCTGTTTTTCTCCGGCTGCTTGTTTTTCAAAAAAACCGTCGCGAATAAAATAACGGGATGAGTCGGGGGTATGCACTTCATCCATCAAATAAATCGTATCCCCTATTTTGCCAAATTCATATTTGGTGTCGGCCAGAATGAGCCCTCTTTTTTCCGCTATTTCCCTCCCCTGGGCAAATAGTGCTAGGGTATATTGCTGTAAAACCTGCCATTCTGCTTCAGTTGCCAGTCCTTTTTGGATAATTTCTGCCGGACTGATATCTTCATCATGCCCCTGTTCTGCCTTGGTGGAGGGGGTAATGATAGGTTTGGGAAAAAAATCATTCTCCCTAAGCCCTTCTGGAAGTTGGGCACCACATAGGTTTCGGCTACCTGATTGATAGGTTCTCCAAGCATGGCCCACTAAATTTCCCCTCACTACCATTTCTATTTTAAAAGGGGTACATTTTTTTCCTATAGAAACCTGTGGAGCAGGGGTGGAAACCAACCAGTTAGGACAAATATCCCGGGTAGATTCCAGCATAAATGCGGCAATTTGGTTCAAAACCTGACCTTTGAAAGGTATTAGTCTGGGTAAAATCACATCAAATGCCGAAATCCGGTCGCTAGCCACCATAACCAGCCAATCGTTGCCTATATAGTGAACATCTCTTACTTTTCCACTGTAAAAACCGGTTTGTTGAGGAAATGGCTGGAAATTCATGGAACAAATGTAACCGGCATGTTTCGTATTTATTTCCTCCCTATCTTTGTTTTTCTTAACATATTGTTGACAAATGTGGAAAAATTAAATTTTTGCACGAAACTAACATGTATTACTTTTAGAATAATTCTTAAACCTAGCCCCTTATGAAACCTGTTTTCAAATTTGTTTTCTTGTTTGTTCTGGGTAGTTTCCTTGCCGGATCTGCTTGGTCACAATCTTCTGTTCTCTCAGGAACGGTTGTAAACAGTAAGTCCAAAGAAAGTCTTACTGCCATTTCAGTTACTGTAAAAGGCGGAAATGCCGGAACTTACACTGATGATAAAGGAAATTTCAAGTTTACCACCGTTCAGAAGTTCCCAGTAACCCTTGTTTTCTCTTCTATTGGTTTTACTTCCAAAGAAGTAGTTGTGAACAGTGCCAGTAAAGCGCTGGATGTAGAGTTAGTTCCTTCTTATACCTTGGGAGAAGAGGTGGTTGTAGCCGCTTCCCGTGTTCCAGAAAGAATTTTGGAATCACCCGTTTCAATTGAAAGAATTGGAACTACTGCTATTAGAAATTCCTCTGCTGCTAATTATTACGACATGTTAACCAACCTGAAAGGCGTAGACGTAGTATCTGCTAGCTTAACTTTCCGCAGTATCGGAACCCGTGGATTCAATAGCAGCGGTAACATCCGTTTGAATCAATTAATTGATGGTATGGATAACCAAGCACCCGGCTTGAACTTCTCAGTGGGTAGCATCATTGGTTTAACTGAATTAGATGTAGAAAGCATGGAATTACTGCAAGGTGCTTCCTCTGCTTTATATGGTTCCGGTGGCATGAATGGTACTGTGCTGCTGAATAGCAAGAATCCCTTTAAATATCAGGGTTTTAGCTTCCAAATTAAGCAAGGTGTTAACCATATTGATGGATATCAGCGTCCACGCTCTCCTTATTTCGACTGGAGCTTCCGTTGGGCTAAAAAGGTATCAGAGAAATTTGCCTTCAAATTTGCAGGACAATTTGTTCAGGCTCAGGACTGGTTAGCTAATCAAAATAATAACTATTCTCGTGCAACTTCTGCTTCTTATCCAAATGGCCGAGTTGTTTCCGGAAATCAGCTTACCGATCCAAACTACGATGGTGTGAATTTATATGGAGATGAAACTACTTCTTCTTTAACTGCTGTTAGAGATGGTGTTTTCAATGCTTTGAAAGCTGGATTACCAGGTGGTGCGGCTACTTTCAATGCGCTGTATGGTGCATCTAATGCCTTCTTAAGTGCGTCTCCCAATGCTACGATCAATGATTACAACTTTTGGCTGAATGCTAATGGATTCGGATCAGTAGTAGCAACTGGAACTACCCCCTTTGTTTATGGTGATATCAGAAAATATTTTGATGGAGTTAATGTAAGCAGAACCGGATACAACGAAAATCAAGTAGTAAACCCTACCACTTTAAACGTGAAGTTTACGGGTGGACTTTTCTATAAATTATCTGCCAACACAGAAGCCTCACTTCAGGCTTATTGGGGAACTGGAAATACAGTTTACACCGGAAGTGACCGTTACTCACTGGTTAATCTGGTAATGGGTCAATACAAAGCAGAATTGAAAAACAAAAATTGGTTTATACGTTACTATTTCACACGTGAGAATTCAGGTGATGCCTTTAATTCAACCATTACTACTCGTATATTCAATGAATCTTGGAAGCCTAGCGCTACTTGGTATCAGCAATATGCTGCTTCTTATGCAGGAACACGCTCTTTCGGTGTACTTAACCAAGATGCCCATAATGCGGCTCGTGGATTTGCAGATCAGGGTCGTCCAACCGGATTTATTGGAAATAATCCTTTATTCCAACAAGTTGCCAGCACCCCAATTTCTAAAGGAGGTGGATTGTTCCTAGATCGCTCTAAACTGCGTGTTTTTGAAGGACAGTATAATCTTTCTAACGATTTAGGTCTTACAAAATCTGGAACTGACTTCTTATTAGGTTTTAGCTCTAGACAATATGTATTGAATTCTCAGGGTACATTATTTGCAGATACTGCGGGCAATATCAAAATCAACGAATTTGGTATGTACGCTCAGTTGTCTCAAAAAATGTTCGGCGACTTCCTGAAAGTAACTGCTTCTGGCAGATATGATAAAAACAGCAACTTCGAAGGTCGTTTCACACCCCGTGTTTCTGCGGTAATGAAGTTGGCCAAAGATCATAATATTCGTTTCTCTTATCAGCAAGCCTATCGCTTTCCAACTACTCAAAATCAGTGGATTAACCTGTTAGTTGGGGGTGGTACTCGCCTGATGGGTGGATTGCCTCAGTTGAGAGATTACTATAATTTCAGTGGTAATCCGGCTTACACCGTTGCCAGTGTTCAGGCTTTCGGTGGTAGTGTTCTTGCTGGAGCTCCTAATCCTGGTTTGTTACAGCAGCAGGTATTCCCCGATTTCAAACCCGAATCTATGAAGTCAAATGAAATTGGCTACAAGGGTTTGATCGCGAATCGCCTGTTGATTGATGCTTATTACTATTGGGCTACTTACAAAGATTTTATCAGTGGTGTTACGGTTTTACAGGCTAGAACGGCCCCTACATCACCCGCTTCTGTATTTGATCTGTTAGATGCTAATAAGCGGATTGGTTACAGCATTTCTACCAATACACCCGGCGATGTAAAAACATCCGGTTGGGGAGTTTCATTGGATTATCTGCTGGGCAGAAACCTGACTTTCTCTGCTAACCTCTATTCTGATAAAATTGGTGCATTACCAATTGGATTTGTTTCTTACTTCAACACACCTTTATACCGTACCAATATATCCCTGAACAATACTGGCTTTGGTAAGCAGAATCGTTGGGGTTACAGCGCAGTATATCGTTGGGTTGATACCTTTACATACGAAGGAACATTTGCTGTAGGTGATATGCCTTCTTATGGTACTTTCGATGCTTCTTTGAGCTACAAACTGCTCGATAGCAAGTCGCTAATTAAAATTGGTGGAACCAACATTTTCAACCGCTATTATAGAACTGGTTTTGGAAATCCCCAAATTGGTGGATTGTATTACATGAGCTTTGGTTGGAACGTATTCTAATCGAATCAGTTGAATATAGCTTTGCAAACCCTCTTTCTAACCGGAAAGGGGGTTTGTTATTGAAATACCTGGCTAGTTTTGGGATTATACTTGATAATCTTATATTTTTGCACCTCAATAATACTAGTTACTCATGCGATCAATTGCGTTTCGGGAAGCCCTTAGGGAAGCTATGAATGAAGAAATGAGAAGAGACGAACGTGTTTTCTTAATGGGGGAGGAAGTAGCCGAATACAATGGTGCTTATAAGGTTAGTCAGGGTATGTTGGCCGAATTCGGCAGTAAACGGGTAATTGATACACCTATCGCAGAATTAGGATTTACAGCAGTTGCTGTAGGAGCCGCACAAAGTGGATTACGACCCGTAGTTGAATACATGACCTGGAATTTTGCCGTTCTGGCTATGGATCAGATTCTGAACACTGCCTCCAAAATGCTTGCCATGAGCGGCGGCCAAATCGGTTGCCCCATCGTTTTCAGAGGTGCCAATGGCAGTGCCGGACAATTAGGCGCTCAACACTCAACGGCTTTTGATAGTTATTATGCCAACATTCCAGGTATTAAAGTAGTTGCCCCTTCTAACGGCTACGATGCAAAAGGATTATTGAAGCAGGCAATCCGTTACGAGGAAGATCCCGTTATTTTCATGGAGAGTGAAGTAATGTATGGAGACAAATCAGAAGTACCCGAGGAAGAATACTATATCCCACTAGGTAAGGCAGATGTTAAGCGTGCCGGAAGAGATGTAACCATCGTATCTTACAACAAGATGATGAAAGTTGCGCTGGGGGCCGCCGATGAATTGGCAAAAGAGGGTGTTAGTGCAGAAGTAATCGACCTCAGAACCATTCGCCCGCTCGATTGGATGACTATCTTAGAAAGTGTTAAAAAAACCAATCGCTTGGTAATTGTAGAAGAACAATGGCCATTTGCTTCTGTTTCTTCTGAAATCTCTTACCGCATTCAAAAAGAAGGATTCGACTATCTGGATGCACCTATTCGCAGAATTACCAGTGCAGATGCGCCTATGCACTATGCACCCAATCTGGCAGCTCTTGCCATTCCGGATGTGAACCGCACTGTTAAACTGGTGAAGGAAGTGATGTATATGAAAAAATAAGTACCCAAATTCAATAAAAATTTTAGCCCGGAGAACCACTCCGGGTTTTTTGTAAAATGCATTGAGTAAGTTTACACAAGTGAAACGGATGAATCATATCCCTTTTAAGGGTATCCTACTAGGCAGCACCCTTTTATCTGGATTGCTTGCAAATACCGCAAAGGCTCAACTTACCGCGCAGGATACAGCTTCATTTGAAGGCGGTAAGCCATTGGATAGTATAACCATAACCTCCTTTCGCAAAAATTCAATCCAAAATCAATTACCGGCATCGGTAGCCATATTATCGAGAAAAGCAATAACGGGAATGGGTATGTTGTCGATGGTGCCTGTTTTTAATCAGGTTGCTGGCGTTAAAATGGAAGAACGATCGCCAGGCAGTTACCGATTAACCATCCGGGGAAGTTTACTACGCAGCCCTTTTGGGGTTAGAAATGTAAAAATATACCTGAACCAAATACCCCTTTCCGATGCTGGTGGAAATACCTACCTGAATATTTTACCAGTTGGTATGTTACAGCAAATAGAAATTATTAAAGGTCCAGCCGCCAGTGTATATGGAGCAGGTACCGGCGGTGTGGTTTTATTGCAATCGGCAACTACTCAATGGCCGGATAGTTCCCAGAATCGTTGGGCAGCTGCGGTTACAGGGGGTAGTTTTGGAACCTTTAAACAATCAACTGAATGGCAGCACAGCAGTAAAAATGATCGACTAGAATTATATCAAGACCACCAGCAATCGAGTGGATATCGCCAGCAAAGTGAGCTTCGAAGAGATGCAATCACTGGCCGCTATACCCGATTAATGAGTAATCAACAAATATCGATACAGGCATTGTATGCCAATTTGTTTTATCAAACTCCCGGCGGACTCACCATTTCGCAGTTTCAACAAAACCCAGCAGCAGCCAGGCCCGCAACTTCAAGCCTGCCAGGTGCGATTCAGCAAAATAGTTCGGTTAAAAATCAAACCCTTTGGTTATCTCTTGCTCATCAATGGAAAATAAATAGCCAATGGCAGCTGCATTCATTTGTGTTGAAAAGTGAAACTCGATTCGAAAATCCATTTATTACCAATTATGAAAAACGACGCGAAAGCAATTGGGGGGCAGGCACGCAAATTCGATATAGCGTAAACAGAAATAATCAATCCCTAGTTTGGGTAACAGGAATGGAGTGGATGCAACAGCGGTCGCATATAGATAATTATGGTAACCGAAATGGTAAAATCGATACTCTGCAATTTACCGACCAGCTGCAGGCAAGGCAATGGTATGTGTTTACACAAATTACCTACCGCTTGGGTAATTGGATATTGGATGCCGGTATTAGCAGCAATCAGCAGCCTTTTACTTTTCAGCGGTTATCTACTTTGGGTAGCTCTCCAGTAACACGTGTGTTACCCTCTTTTCCTGCGCCCCGCATCTCCATAACCCGAAAGTTGCCAAATGGAAATTTTTACCTGCTCGCTACTCGGGGTTTTTCGCCCCCTACTGTCGCAGAAATCAGACCTTCAGATGGGAACTATTACGGTGAGCTGGCGCCAGAATCTGGTTGGAATATAGAAGCCGGATGGCGATTAACAGCGGCAAACCGAAGATGGAACTGGGAAATAAGCCTCTATCGTTTTAGCTTACAACAAACCATCGTTCGCAGAAACAATGCTGCTGGTGCCGAATACTTTATCAATGCCGGCTCAACTTTGCAACAAGGAATTGAAATCGGCTTTCAATGGAACCTGTTTCCCGCCAATACGTTCCGAAAATGGAGCTTGAACTGGCAATCCAGCTTCTGTTATCAGCCCTACTATTTTGTTCAATACCAACAGGGTACTATTGACTATTCCGGTCACCCACTCACCGGTGTTCCCCCCACCATTCTATTTTCTGCAGCTCAGTTTACCCATCAAAAAGGTTGGTATGCAACGGCTCAGCTTACAGCCAATGCTGCCTTGCCTTTGAACGATCTGTCGGATGAATATACCAATCCCTATCAACTTTTTCAGGCAGAAGCAGGTATTCGCTTCAAACATAAAACATTGCGGTGGCAGCTGTTTGCCGGCGTAGATAATATCCTGAATCAGTCGTATAGTTTGGGAAATGATATCAACGCAGCCGGACGGCGCTTTTATAATGCCGCTCCGGGTATCAATGCCTTTACCGGAATACGCCTATCCAGTAAATAAGGCTTAATTATGATTTCTTTAACGGATGCTCGTCTAATATTCGGGGCTTAGGAACAACTTATTTATATTCGTGCTAAACAAAGTTTCCATGGCTGCCATTCTTTTGATTGACGACGAAAAATCTATCCGCAACGTACTGAAGGATATCCTTCAGCATGAAGGCTATCGGATAGAAGAGGCGGCAGATGGGGAACAGGGATTGCAAAAAATGGCAGCCCAACCCTTTGATCTGGTATTGTGTGATATCAAGATGCCCAAAATGGATGGATTAGAAGTGTTGCAACAAATCATGCAATTACAGCCCGATGTGCCGGTTATTATGATCAGCGGCCATGGTACCATTGAAACGGCTGTGGATGCCGTTAAAAAGGGGGCATTCGATTTTATTGCCAAGCCCCCCGACCTGAACCGTTTACTAATTACCATTCGGAATGCCTTAGATAAAAATACCCTGGTAAAAGAAACTAGGGTTCTGAAAAAGAAAGTACAAAGAGTACAGGATATCATAGGAAACAGCGAGGGCATTGCTAAAATAAAATCTACCATCGAAAAAGTGGCTCCTACTGATGCCCGGGTATTGGTAACAGGTGAGAATGGAACCGGAAAAGAATTAGTTGCCCGCTGGTTGCATGAAAAAAGTAATCGCGCAAATCAGTCTCTGATAGAGGTAAACTGTGCAGCTATTCCGGCTGAATTAATTGAAAGCGAGCTGTTTGGCCATGAAAAGGGTTCATTTACTTCAGCTATTAAACAACGAATAGGTAAATTTGAACAGGCACACGGCGGAACCTTGTTTTTAGATGAAATTGGGGACATGACTTTAAGCGCCCAGGCTAAAGTATTAAGGGCCCTGCAGGAGGGAAAAATCACCCGGGTAGGAGGGGAAAAAGAACTGGCAGTAGATGTTCGGGTGATTGCTGCCACCAATAAAAATTTACTGGAAGAAGTAAACCAGAAAAATTTTCGCCTCGATCTGTATCATCGACTTAGTGTAATATTGATAGAAGTGCCGGCATTAAATGAAAGAACAGAAGATATTCCCCTGCTGGTATCGCATTTTTTACAGGAAATTGCTGCGGAGTATCGGCAACCCGTAAAAAATATCGAACCCCTCGCTATTGAGCAATTGATGAAACATCAATGGACCGGCAATATTCGCGAACTTAGAAATGTGGTGGAAAGACTGGTAATATTATCGGGAAATAGCATTACCCGACAGGATATAAGCAATTTTGTAATGTAAAGTGCGCAGGGTTGGTTTAAAAAAATCAATCATTGTGCCACTGAAAAGATATTTTTGTAACCAACAAACTAAACCAATGGGCTATATTATTTTACTAGTAGGAATTATAGGATGGCATGCAGGAATGTATGGAATGTTTAAGAAAGCAGGTATTGCACCCTGGAAAGCGTTAGTGCCATTTTATAATACCTGGTGCATGATTCAGGCTACCCAAATAGCCCGTTATTGGTTTTGGCTGCAGTTAATACCTATTGCAGGGCAATTTATTACCATTTGGATTACCATCATTTTTGTAATGCATTTCAAAAAGGTATCGCTGGTAGATCATACTGCTACCGTATTTCTGCCTTTTATTTATTTTCCCTACCTCGGCTTCTCACCGAAAGTTAAATGGTATGGTTCCGAAGCATTGGCCCATTACCACAAACCTCCTTCCCGCGAATGGATAGATGCCGGGGTATTTGCAATAGTGGCTGCCACGCTAATTCGGGGCTTTGTATTTGAAGCCTATGTGATTCCAACGGGTAGTATGGAAAAAACCTTGCTCGTAAATGATTTTCTATTTGTAAACAAAATGTCTTACGGAGCAAGAGTTCCACAAACACCTATTTCTTTTCCCTTCGTCCACAACTTTATGCCATTTACTAAAACGGTGCCTTCTTATATCAAAGAAGTACAGTTGCCATATAAAAGATTTCCGGCATTTTCTGCAGTTAACAGAAATGATGTAGTTGTTTTTAATTTTCCTGCCGGAGATACTATCATTAATGATGAAGATCATGGAAGCTTGGTTCCCTATTATGATGTGTTGCGGAACGAGTTCAAAGGCAATCGGGAAGCATTGAATGCGCAATATCCTGTATTGGTTCACCCAATGGATAAAACCGATAATTACATTAAACGCTGTGTGGGTATTGCAGGAGATAGTTTACAGGTGAAGGAAGGCGTTTTGTATGTGAATGGACAACCCGCCTATCAATCGGCAACATCGCAAACAGAATATATGGTACAAACCGATGGAACCCCCATCAGTACCGAATTCTATCAAACCGAATTGGGTATTGATTCCGAAAACCCTAAAGATCAGTTGCGTTATTCACAAGGGAAAGCCGATGTGATAGTTATCAATATGACGCCCGCAGAAGCAGCCAAGGTTAAAAAACTGCCCAATGTAAAGTCGGTAACTTTATACTCCGATAACATGATTGGACAAACCTTCCCTAATAATGAAGCCTTATTTCCTTGGACGGTTGATAATTTCGGGCCGATTCGGATTCCAAAAAAAGGAGACGTACTAACACTTTCCGCTTCCAATATTGATTTGTATAGAAGGCTTATTATTACGTATGAACACAATACAATGGATGAAGTAAATGGAAAGTTCATAATTAATGGTAAAGAAGCTACTCAATATACCGTTCAGCTCAATTATTATTGGATGATGGGAGATAATCGACATCGTAGTCAGGATAGTCGTTATTGGGGCTTTGTACCAGAAACGCATATTGTTGGTAAAGCCTCGCTTATTTGGTTTAGTTTCGAGAATGGGCCACGCTGGAAACGTATATTTTCTGCCATTAAATAGGTAGATTGAGAAGAATATGAACCCTATGGTGCAGGTAATCGCTTTTCAATATCAGATTTTTTCGGGTATCGAGCAATTATCCGAGTCCGATGCCGAATTGCTTGCGCAAGCCAGAAAAGTAACCAGTAATGCCTATGCCCCTTATTCGCAATTTCAAGTGTCGGCAGTGGCGCGGTTGCAAAATGGACAAATACTTAGTGGTACCAATCAAGAAAATGCCAGTTATCCGGTAAGTATTTGTGCCGAAAGAGTTTTATTGTCTGCAGTGGCTGCACTATATCCGGGAGTAGCAGTAACCACCATGGCCATCAGTTTCCATAATTTGAGAGGGAAAAGTGAACATCCAATCACTCCTTGTGGTATTTGCCGGCAGTCAATAGTTGAGCACCAACATCATCACAAACATCCTATCCGACTTTTATTATCCGGACAAACCGGTGAGGTTTATCTAATAGAAGATGCTGCCACTTTATTACCCTTAGGTTTTACGGCTGATGATATGCGTTAGTATAGAATGAGGAATGTGAAAATTTTCCGGAAGGGTAGCTTAGAATAGGGTTTGAATACCCAGATTCGTTTTAAATTCATGTTGCAATAGCCATTTTTTTCGCCAAGTTCCGCCTGCATAGCCGGTTAATGAGCGGTCACTTCCGATTACTCGATGGCAGGGTCTCAGAATCATCAGTTTATTTTTTCCATTGGCAGCTGCAACGGCACGGGTGGCTTTTGGATCGCCTATTTGTTCGGCCAGTTGCAAATAGCTGATGGTTTTTCCGTAGGGTATGGTAAGGAGTTCCTCCCAGGTTTTTTGCTGAAATTCGGTGCCCTCCTGAAAAATGGGAGTTTGAAAATCTTTTCTTTTTCCATGAAAATAGGCAATCAATTCTTCCGTGCACTGATGAATTACTTCTGTAATTCCCGGCTCTCCATGTATCATTTCCTCGGCATTATCGATAAACATAATTTCCGAAATAAATTGTTCAGTTCCGCCGATGCAGATCAGGCCGATAGGACTTTCATAATAGGTATAGTATAGTTGATTCATCATCCGATTTTTAAGCCGTTTGAAATAGGGTGGTCGGGATGCAGCAGCACCACTTCATTTTGCTCGTCGTAAACGCCTAATACCAGACATTCACTCATAAAATTCGCGATTTGTTTTGGTGGAAAATTTACAACGGCAATTACCTGTTTTCCTATAAGTGATGCTGGAGTATAATGTCGGGTGATTTGTGCAGAAGATTGTAGGGTTCCTATACTGCCAAAATTGATCCTTAGCTGATAGGCCGGTTTATTTGCTTTTGCAAAATGTTGGGCTGCCTCAATGGTACCTACCCTGATATCAATTTTTTCGAAGTCGGACCAACTGATCATGGTAAATTCTTTTTGTAGAGGGGGATTTGTATCAGAGCATTTCGGAGATTCTCATCAATTCTTCCCATTTGAAATGGGTTTCGGACTTTTGCTCATAACAGCATGCGGTTTCCTGAATAAGTGTTTGAATTATTTCTTTGTTGCAAAGTGGTTTACAATAGTCGATATTTGGATCAATATTCATTCTTTTTATATAACGATCAATATCGTATTGAGAGAAGGGATGACCAGAAGTAGCATCTACATAAAAATGAACATCCTCTTTGGTAAACTCATTTTTAGAAAGTGTTGGCTCATAAAATGCTATTAGAAAGAGTTTTGGAAAACTGATTATAGAAGATGGAATAGATAATTGATTACAAAGAATTTGAAAAAGGATTGTGTTACTAACAGAGTTCCCTTTTTTTTGCTCAATTACTTTATTGATAAAATATTCATTCAGGATTTCATAAGTTGAAGCAGCCCCTTTTAATCCAAAATACTCGTAAAGTATATTAGTAATTACGTTCACATTCTCAAGTGGGGTGAGAAAGCTGTTTAATTCCAACCATATATTTTTTCTCAGTTTTTCAATGCTGTCTATAGTGGGTTGAAATACCATCTCAGGAAATTCATATTTTGCTACCAGCAAAGCACCTATTAATAAATCCTGCTCAGCAGAATTTCCCCAGGTTACAAATTCTTTTTCTAAATCAGAAAGATGTAATTTATGAATAATCGATTCGATTCTGCTTTGTACTTCCTCATCGGGTGAGTTTTCCCATAAATGTTCCAAATTTGGTTTGATTGGCAGGCCATAATCTATCAACTTACCGGATACTGTAAGATAAACGTCCCCATCCGGGTCGTCTATCAGAGAAAGTAAAGCATCTATTTCTTTGGTAACCTGCATAGTTGCGCCTAGTAGTTCAGGGATATAAACGTATAAGAAATGAAAAAGTATATCTTTCTCTTCATTTTTTCCACGTTTTACAGTAATTACTTATACCCCTTTGTGGAAATGTGTACTCAATTAAATAAACTAATTACTCTTTTTGTTTAGCCTCAAACGCATTTTATAGTGTAAACTCTATTATTTAACACCCGATGAAGGCTATTATGTATTAATTTTGTATATTAACCCCTTATTTAGCTTGCCATGTCTCTTTACCACCTCCCCAAATTTCCAGTAGTTACCAAATCTTTGCATGCCGACCTAAAAAAACGGGTGCAGGAATATTTTGATCAGCGAGGCATCAATCCTACCGGAAATAGTGGCTTGTTTACCAAAGCCATTCTGTTAGTTTCCTCCTTTTTGTTAGTATACATCCATCTTTTATTCTTTACTCCTGTAAATATTTTGGCAATTCTAGAGTGTTTTATATTAGGGGGTATTATAGCAGCCATTGGTTTTAATGTAATGCATGATGGGAGCCATGGTAGTTTTAGTGAAAAAAAATGGCTGAACCGCATAGCTGCCTCTTCTATCAGTATGCTCGGTGCGAATCACTTTATGTGGAATATGAAGCATAATATGATTCACCATACTTATACCAATATTGATGGAGTTGACCCAGATATTGAAGTAGCTATCCTTCTAAGGATGGCCCCTACCCAAAAGCGTACCTGGTTGCATCAATTTCAACATGTTTATTTCTGGTTTCTTTATATGTTGCTTTATATTGTTTGGCTTTTCGCTACCGACTACAATAAATATTTTTCTAAAAAAATTGGAAATATTCCCTTAAAAAAATGTCTTTCGGCGATCATCTAGAGTTTTGGCTTGTTAAAATCTATCATGCAGCTGCGTTTGTAGTACTTCCTATTTGCTTATTGGGTTTTACCAAATGGATCATTGGTTTTCTGGTTATGACTATGTTCGCAGGATTTGTTTTGAGTATTGTTTTTCAAATGGCACATACTGTAGAACATACCCATTTCCCATTACCTGTTGAAGATACCAATCAGATGCCGGATGAATTTGCTGCCCATCAAATAAAAACTACCGCCAATTTTGCTACGAGAAATAAGGTAATCAGTTGGCTTGTAGGAGGATTGAACTTTCAAATTGAACACCATTTATTCCCTAAAATTTCTCACGTACATTATCCTGCAATAAGTGAAATTGTTCGGGAGGTATGTTCGGAATATCAATTGCAGTATCTTGAATATCCCACAATGCGCCAGGCAGTATCTGCCCACGTTCGATTCCTGCGTCAGATGGGTAAGTACGACTAAACCATTCTTACCACTTTTGTGTGGTAGAATTACATAATTGGTTAAAACAAACAATTACTTTTTCTTAGCCGTTCCTTTTTTAGGAGCGGCTTTCTTTTTGGGGGCAGCTTTTTTTGCGGGGGCAGCTTTTTTAGGGGTAGCCGATTTTTTGGCTGCTGCGCGAACTTTTTTGGTGAATGCACCGGGCATTTGAACTTCTATCATTGCCTTTGCTTGCTCTAGCGTAAGTTCGGTTAGTTCTTCTGGCAGGTATTTTTCACCATTGGCTTTTCGAGGCAGTTTCAGCATTTTTTTCTGAAAGCGCAGGAAGGGACCCCATCTGCCATTTTCAATGGAAATTTTATCGGTAGGAAATTGTTTAATAAAACGATTCGATTCTTTTTCCATTTTTTTGCTGATCAGCTCATTGATATCTTGTTCACTGAGTATATCGAAATTATAGGCTCGCGGTACATTGATAAATAAATCGTTCCATTTAATAAATGGCCCGAATCTTCCTTTCCCTTTTGTAACGGGAAATCCTTCATAAATGGCTATAGGGGCATCTGCCTGCTTTTTTTCTTCAATTAATTGAACCGCTGCCGCTAAGTCCATTTCGTGTAAATCGATGCCTTTCGGAATAGAGATAAATTGTTCTCCTAAGCGAATATAGGGTCCAAATCTGCCAACATTTACGGCTACTTCCTGTTCTTGATAGGTTCCCAATGTACGCGGTAGGCGGAATAGTTGCAGCGCCTCTTCTAGTGTAATGGTTTCAATACTTTGGGTTGGATTCAATTTGGCGAATCGAGGCTTTTCATTTTCATCCTGCTGATCACCTATCTGTACCATGGGACCATACCTACCCATACGGGCTACAATTCTTTTTCCAGTTTCGGGATCTATTCCTAATTCTCTCTCTCCCTTGGCCCTTTCGGCCGTTTCCAGCGTAACTTCAATCGTATCATGAAAAGGCTTGTAAAAGCCATCAATCATTTTACTCCATACGATTTTCCCTTCAGCAATCTGATCAAACTCTTCTTCAATTTTAGCCGTAAAGCCAAAGTCCATTACTCGGGTAAAATGTTGCTTTAAAAAATCAGTTACCACTATACCCAAATCGGTAGGGAATAATTTATTTTTCTCTGCGCCGGTATTTTCTTGTAGCAATTCTTGTTGAATATGGCCATTGGGCAGCAATTTTAATAAAGCAGCTGTTCTAACTGTTCCTTCCTTATCTCTTTTTTCTACATAATTTCTTTTGATGATAGTAGAAATAGTAGGAGCATAAGTAGAAGGTCGGCCGATACCCAGTTCTTCCAGTTTCTTTACCAGAGAAGCTTCCGTATAACGTGCCGAGGGACGGGTAAACTTTTCGGTAGCTTTTAAAAAGTTATTATTCAAAAGTGCTCCAACGGAAAGTGGGGGTAGCATACCGGCTGTATTTTCATCGTCTTCCTCATCTTTTCCTTCCAGATATACTTTTAAAAATCCATCAAACTTCATCACCTCACCGGTTGCAGTTAACGTGTCGGGCCGGGTGCTGATGCCAATGGAGGCGGTTGTTTTTTCGAATTCGGCTTCGCTCATTTGCGATGCTATGGTTCTTTTCCAAATTAACTCATATAATCTGCGGGTTTCTTCATCCGAAACCGAATGGTTATTCATGTAGGTAGGCCGAATGGCTTCGTGGGCTTCCTGGGCACTCTCATTTTTATTTTTAAATTTTCGTGGCTGATAGTAATCTTCACCATAATATCCTGTAACTTCTTTTCGTATATCACCCATGGCAGTATCACTTAATTGTATGCTGTCGGTTCGCATATAAGTGATCTTTCCGCTTTCATATAATTTTTGCGCAAGCAACATGGTTTTACTAACCCCATAGCCTAATTTTCTGGAAGCCTCCTGCTGTAAGGTGGAGGTAGTAAAAGGGGCGGCTGGCGACCTTTTGGCTGGTTTTACCTGGATATCCTTAACGGTATAACTGGCGCCCTTACAACTTTCTAAAAATGCCCTTGCATCTTTTTGTTGCTGCATTCTCGAGGGCCCTTCTGCCATAAAAGTAACTTCCTTACCATAAAGGTCTTTAGCAGTAAACTGGGCTTCTATTTTAAAACTGCTTTCCGAAATAAACTGGTTAATCTCCCGCTCTCTGTCTACAATCAATCTTACCGCCACACTTTGCACCCTTCCGGCACTCAAGCTTCGCTGCATACCAATCTTTCTCCATAAAACCGGACTCAACTCAAACCCCACCAGCCTGTCTAATACCCGGCGTGCCTGTTGCGCATTCACCAGATTCATATTAATCAGTCGAGGATTATCCACTGCTTTTTTAATAGCGGGGGCTGTAATCTCATGAAAAACAATTCTTTTAGTGGTGGCTGGATCTAATCCAAGTACTTCAGCCAAATGCCAGCTGATACTTTCTCCTTCTCGGTCCTCATCCGATGCAAGCCATACTTCCGAAGACTTTTTAGCCAATTGGCGTAACTCTTTTACTACTCGCTCTTTATCGTCGGGCACCTTATACCGGGGCTGATAATGGTTATTCAGGTCGATTCCCATATCATCCTTCTCCAAATCTCTGATATGGCCATAGCAACTCTTCACCTCAAAATCCTTACCCAGAATTTTTTCAATGGTTTTGGCCTTGGCTGGCGACTCTACAATCAATAAATTCTTAGCCATATATTATTAGTCCTACACTTTTTTTCGTTATTACCACCCTTACCTCCCCTCAACATTTCAATCTCGCTTACCTAGTTCCGCGATGCAATATTAGGTGAAACAACCTAATCTCAAAAAATATCAGAAGATGGGTTGTTTATAAACTCAGCAATTCTTCGAACCACTTCGGGGTTTCTGTATATTTTATTGTGGCCCAAATTTTCAGTTAGATAAAACTCTATATAGGGTAATTGCTTGTCTATCAAGGGTTGTGCGTCTTCAAGGGGACATACCGAATCGCCTTTGTCGTGAATCCACAATACTGGCATTGTTATATTTTGTAATATTCTGACTATGGATAAGAAACTGATGGAAAATCCGGATAACTGTTCCACATACTCCCGGAATCGCTTTTGTACTTTTTCATTTACGGGAATAATAGAGAAAAAATTACTAAAAGAGCGGTGCGTTTCTGTTGCGGGAGCTATCAGAATCAATTTCCTTTTATTTCTTACAGCTATCTTTTCCATTGTTAAAGCTAGGGCTAGGCCACCAAGCGAATGCCCAACAAAGGCATAAATCGGCCCCTCCACTTCTTCTATAGCCAAAATCATATTCATATAGTTAAAAGGCTGAATATGTTTGCCGGTTGTTTTTCCATGTGCTGGCCCATCAAAAGCCAATACCGTAAATCCTTTTTCTAGCAGGGTAGGTACCATATGTTCGAACTTCAGGGCCTGACTTCTATATCCATGCACCAGTAGCACCTTGTTTTTTCCTCCGGTTGGGGGGCTCCAACGGTATCCCTGGGCCATCAAACCATCGATCTTCAGTTGAAATGGCTCGGCCTCTGGTAGGGAGGGAGCTTCAATAGGATTAATTAATGGAGGAGGGGTAATAAATAATCGATAGGCGCTGATAGCTGCCTTGTTGGGAGAAAACAAGGAGAGCATATTCAGTCTTTGAGTATGAAAAGCAATGAGAATGCGCTCCTTCATTTTTGGTAACATGGCCGCAAAGATAATGGAATGTAAAGGAAGGCTTGTAACCATTGTTTCTATTTCCCCTTTCGGAAAAATCACTTTTACAGAAAGCCTATTTTAGCAGGCTTTAGCAGGGGTTACTTCGCTATTTTAATAAACATTTCTGGGGGAATATTGATTAATTAGGCAATTAAGATACTTTTGCAAGTAATTATGTATACAATTAGAATCAATTTCGAAGAAAAAGGGCTTGAGCCGGTAACTCTGAATGAGGTAGCAGCCGATCAAAGCTTATTAGAGGTATGTTTAGATAATGGAATCAACCTACACCATAATTGCGGAGCCGTTTGCGCATGCAGTACCTGTCACCTCTATGTGAATGAAGGAGAAGCGTTTTTGGAAGCTTTATCAGATAAAGAGGAGGATTTCATAGACCGGGCAGTAAACCCACGCATCAATTCTCGGTTGGGCTGCCAGTGCATTCTTCAAGCGGGCAGTGGCGAGATAGCTATAACTTTGCCCGATCAATCGCAGTTTTTAGGAGAATAATTCCTGTAAGTTGAAATAGTATTTTATGAGTCAATTTGAACCGCCAATAGAATGGTCAGATCATGAAGACATCGCCCAAAAACTCTATGAGCGTTTTGGGGATGAATTCACGGAAAGTAGAATTTATAGAATTCGTTTTACCGATTTACTAGAATGGGTAATGGAAATTCCCCATTTTAAAGGCACCCGTGAGCAGAGTACCGAAGGTCATCTAGAAATGATACAAAGTGCCTGGGTTTACGAGTGGAGAGATAATCAATCGTAAGATGAGTAATTCATCACCTATAAAATTAATTATCATCGAATTTTTTCAACACATTACCACTTTTGTGCTAGACGTAGACGGCGTGCTTACAGACGGTAACTTATGGCTCATGCCGGGAGGTGCCCAAGTACGTAAAATGAATATCCGCGATGGATATGCTTTGCAACTGGCTATTAAAAAGGGGTATCGTGTTGTAATCATTTCTGGAGCGGTATCGGAAGAAGTGGTGCTGCGTTTGCAAAGTTTGGGAGTAACTGATATTCGAATGGGGGTGAAAGATAAAGCGGCGGTTTTGCATGCATATATGAAAGAACATGCTTTGCCGGCTAATGCTGTATTGTATATGGGGGATGATATACCCGACTTATTGGTGCAACAATTGGCAGGAGTGCCTTGTTGCCCCGCAGATGCCGTACCCGAAATTCGTGAGCAATCTAAATATATTTCTCCCTATCGGGGTGGGGAAGGCTGTGTGCGGGATGTGATAGAAAAAGTACTTACGCTCCGTGGCGATTGGTCGGAAGACGTTACAATAGCAGCCAAATAAATTACTATATATTCTATTGGCCATTTAACCGAATCAGTTGAAAACAATACTAGCCTTTTTAAAACTCATTCGCTGGCAAAATTTGCTTTTCATCGTTCTCACGCAAGTATTATACGACTATTGTATTTACCAGCCTATTTATGGATCCAATTCTGCCCAGCAGTTGGTTTTAATTATACTGGCATCTGTTTTAATTGCGGCAGCTGGTTATATTATTAATGATTATTTCGATTTAAACATCGATCAGATTAACAAACCCGATCGGGTAATTGTAAATAATGCGGTAAGCCGCCGATGGGCTATTTTCTGGCACTTGGTATTTAGTTTATTAGGTTTGTTTTTTACAGTGATGGCGCTTCCTCCCTCCTTATTCTGGTATTTGATTTTGGCTAACCTGCTTAGTATTTTGTTACTCTGGCTATATTCAACCAATTTTAAAAAACAGTTGTTGGTAGGAAACGTAATTATCTCCATGTTAACCAGTTGGGTTATTCTGATATTGTTTTTCTCGAAAACCCCTTTGTCGGTGGATAATATCATCTCGGCAGATCATAAGGAAATAAGACTTTTCCGACTCACCATGTTATATGCCGGTTTCGCTTTTATTATTTCTCTTATTCGGGAAGTACTGAAGGATATGGAAGACAGGGTAGGGGATGCTCGATATGGATGCAGAACCATGCCTATTGTGTGGGGACTACCCGCATCTAAGGTTTTTGTGGCGGTATGGATAATTGTGCTGGCCGGCACTTTGGTAATTCTGCAATTGTATGTACTGGCCTATGGATGGTGGCTAAGTATTGCTTACTGTTTACTGGCAATTGTAGCTCCCTTATTGATTGTACTTTCTAAATTAACAGCGGCTCAATCGCAGCAAGATTTTCATCTGCTCAGTCGCTATGTAAAAGGAATCATGTTTGCCGGAATCTTATCGATGTTGTTTTTTTATTACTATCACTAATTACCTATGGTACATTCACTACCCTCCATTATTTTGGCTTCACAATCTCCCCGGCGCCGGCAGTTGCTTGAGTGGGCAGAAGTTGACTTTAAAGTGGAGGTAATCCCTACTTCAGAAACGTATCCTTATAATCTATCCATAGAGGAAGTGCCCGTTTTTATTGCCCGAGAAAAAGCCCGCCAAGTAAATAGCAGCAAAAATCCCGCTGGCATCCCTTTGCTGGCAGCAGATACAGTGGTGGTGCTTGATAATCGCATCATAGGAAAACCCAAGGATACCGAAGAAGCCATTCAGATTTTAACCGACCTTTCCGGTAAAACGCATCGGGTAATTACCGGTGTGGTATTGATGCACGCGAAAGGAGAAATCGCTTTTGCAGATTGCACAGAAGTTACTTTTCATACCCTTAGCCAAGAGCAGATTGAACAGTATGTTACCCGATATCAACCCTTCGACAAAGCAGGGGCTTATGCCATTCAGGAGTGGATTGGTGTGGTAGGAATTCAATCTATTAAAGGAGACTTTTATAATGTAATGGGCTTACCGGTTAGTCGCGTAATTCAGGCATTACATAGCATTTCTTCTTAATCGAAAATCAGGTATTTTTTCATGTTTTGCTTGCTGTAATTTGTTCTCTTCAAAATGAAGAGATATGAAAGAGCAATTATTGCAATTTATTTGGCAACAACAGTACTTTACGCAACACGATTTGAGCACTACTTCGGGTGAATTTGTGCGTATCATAAAGCCCGGAGAATGGAATACGCATCAGGGGCCGGATTTTACCGAAGCCCTGATTCAAATTGGGAATACTATCTGGGGAGGGCAAGTGGAAATTCATTATCAGTCATCAGATTGGTTTCGCCATGGCCACACCAACGACCAAAACTATGCAAACGTAATCCTGCATGTAGTTTGGGAAGATGATCAGCCGGTGTTGGATAAACATGAAAATCGATTACCCACTTTAGTGTTGGGTGATCGTATTCCAAAAGTTTTGCTAAGTAGATATCAGGAGATGATGGATAGAAAAGAACCCCTTATTTGTAGGTCGTTCTTACCTGCGCTTACCCTTCAAAACTGGAACAGTTGGAAAGAACGGCTCATGAAAAACCGGTTAGCAAGAAAGGCAGCACGTATACTTGAATGGCATGCAAAAGCGGGAGGAGATTGGGATGTTGTTTGCTGGCAATTGCTGTTTGAACAGATGGGGGGCAAAGTAAATGGCAACTATTTTTTATCATTAGCCAATAGTTTGCCGCTTACCACTTTAATTAAAAAACAACTTTCAGCCTTTGAATGGGAAGCCCTGTTGCTGGGTCAGGCAAATCTGCTTCCCATAACCGCCTCGGCAAGTTATCATAGAAAATTGCTGAAAGAATATCAGTACCTGCAATATAAATATCAGCTGGTTCCTCTTCGAACTCCCCCTGCTTTTTTAAGAATGCGGCCCGCTTCTTTTCCAACGATTCGAATTTCACAATTGGCTGGATTATTACTCAATCATCCCCGATTTTTTTCTACCCTAGTATCCACGGGCTCATTACAGCAATGGAAACAACAATGTAAGGTTACCGCAGCAGAATTTTGGAACACGCATTATTTAATCAACCGTTCCTCTCACCCGCAACCCAAAACCCTAGGTGATCAAATGATATATTCCTTGGCAATTAATGCGATTCTGCCGGCTTTGTATGCCTATGCCCATCATCGGGGAGATCAGGAGCTAATTATAAAAGTGCTCGCTTTATATGCTGATATCCCCTCGGAACAAAATCGGATTACCTCACTCTGGGATAACACTGGGGTTGAAAAGAATCAGGCACTGGATACACAAGCGCTTACAGAATTAACCAACTTATATTGTACAAAAAAACAATGCTTACACTGTGCAGTAGGTAAACAAATACTACAATCCTGAACTTACTCCCAAATAAACTGCATTTGTAAATCAATGTCGGGGTGCAGAGAGCGCTCTACTGGACAGGTACGGGCAGTTCTTTCTAGTAAATCCCGGTGCTGGGGATTGTCGGTTATTCCTGCCGGAAAAAACACATTGGCAATAATTTTGCCAATCCGGCGGGGATCGGGAACCATAATTTTGGTTACCTCAACCCGGGTGCCGTCTAATGCGAGGTTCATACTCTGGGCCTTGATCCCCATGGTTGTAACCATACAGGTCCCCAGGGCAACTACTACTAAATCGGTGGGAGAAAAACGCTCCCCCTTGCCCTGATTGTCGGTTGGGGCATCGGTTTCTATCTGAGTTCCACTTTGTAGATGAATTGCCTCGGTTCTTAAGTCAGATTTATAAATTATTTGTGAAGTCATGCTGCTTTTTTATTATAAATTTACAATTAACTAAACAAATGTACGTGAAGCGGCTGTTTTCTATCCTTTTTTTCCTACTACCTATCAGTCTCTTGTCGCAAACCAAAGACCGGGGGGCAGCGGCTGCAGAGAAGGCTCAAAAGAAGCAGGAAAAAAAAGAGAAGATCAACCAACTAATCAAGCAGGAAGAGGAAGGTGCCCTGATATATCAGAAGCAGCATGCCTATGGATTTAACTTTCATACAGATGGTTGGAGTTTTTTCTACGAAAAGGGCAAGTACAAAACCATTACAAAAACAGGCCTCTGGTGGGTGTCATTTGGCGAGCGCAAGCATCCTAAAGAAGAGCGCGTTCCCACCGTAAGTTCATCAGGCGGGTTGCTGATTGTATCCAGTTATACTTACGGAAAAATTAATAATTTTTATTCACTAAATGTAGGTTTGGGCGAACAAAGACTGATAGGAGGTAAGGGGAACAAAAATGGAGTGGCCGTTTCCTTAATATATGGAGGGGCATTTGCGGCCGGATTATTACGCCCCTACTATCTGGAAATCCTAAACCCTTCCACTGGAGCGAGGGAAGAAATCCGCTATACCACTACTAATAAAAGTTTGTTTCTCGTCCCTACCGGTAGAATCGGTAAGGGGAGTATAACCATAGGCTGGTTCTAAGTAAATTGTGTTCGCGGTTTTCAGGCTAAAACCGCTCTAAGTTTCGACTAT
>CAIUKP010000187.1 GCA_903899675.1 uncultured Bacteroidota bacterium
CTTTCAGGTAAATCAGCAAATCGGGCGGTTGCACCATGGTTTTGAGGGTTTGAAAAAATTGATAATAATTATCAAAATCGCGTTTGCTCATCAGTCCCATTTCATGCAGATTAGGAGCAAATATGTTGGCATCTTCAAAAATGGTTCTGTCTTGAATGATGGTTTCAGTTCCATGGTGAATTTCCAGTAACTGATTCAATCGACTATTGAGAAAATAAATTTGCAAATTGAAGCTCCAACGAGGCATATCATCATAAAAATCCATGAGATAGGGATTTTGATCTACATCCTCAAATTGCGGAATCCAGCGGTAGTGTTTGCTGAGTAATTCGGTAAGGGTAGTTTTACCAGCTCCGATGTTTCCGGCCACTGCCACATGCTTTATTTTTTTCGCTTTTGCCATAAGTTACAAGGTACAATTATTTTATCATTTACGGGGTTCAAAAGGCTTTCCCCAACTTTCATTTAGGCATTGTTGGTGCCTACTGCGTTTTTTACCAGTTGAAGGGTATCGCTTGCACTGGCTCGGGCTTTTTCAGCACCCAGTCGAATGATTTTCTTCAGCAATTCTGGATTGGCTTGTAAATCAGTAGCTTTCTCCCGAATCGGGCGGATAAAGCCAATCATATCTTCTGCTAACTGCTTTTTTAAATCGCCATATCGAATGATGCATTTTCCTTCGCTGCTATTATTATAATCCGCATTAAATTTCGCAACAGTATCAGGTGAACTCACCAGTTTCATTAGGGTGAAAAGATTTTCTATATAATCGGGTTTTGTAGCATGCTCAGTTGCTGGTCCCTGATCGGTTTTTGATTTGGCAATTTTTTTGCGGATGGTATCATCGTCATCAGCCAGATACAGGGTAGAAAGTTGGTTTTCACTTTTGCTCATTTTTCCTTCCCCATCGAGCCCCAGAATTTTTACCAGTTCACCTCCATAATTGAAACCGTAGGGTAGTGGAAAAACTTCCCCATATCGGTGATTAAACCGTTCGGCGAAGTTTCGGGCCATTTCTAAATTTTGTTCTTGGTCTTTCCCTACTGGCACTTTAACTGCCCGGTGAATTAATATGTCGGCCGCCTGTAATACAGGGTAAGTAAGTAAACCAGCATTTACGTTTTCAGGTTGCATCCGAACCTTCTCTTTAAAGGTTACTGTTTTCTCCAATTCGCCCTTGTAGGCCAGCATATTTAGGTACAGGTATAATTCGGCAATTTCGGGCACATCACTTTGCACATAAAGGGCAACTTGTTCAGGATCTAATCCGCAGGCAATGTTTTCTGCAATTACTCGATTTACACTCTGCTTCAGCTCTTTTGTGTCTGGATGAGTGGTTAAGCTATGCCAGTTGGCAACGAAAAAATAGCAGGTAAACTCCGACTGCATACGAACGAAATTTCGCATGGCACCAAAATAATTACCCAGGTGTAAGAACCCGGTAGGCCGGATTCCGCTTAATACTACCTCCTTACTCATAGGGCGCGAAGATAATATGCCTACATCGTTTTATGGTATAACTGGCCCTGTTTTTTTGCCTATCCCGAATATTTTCGGGGTATAATTAACGGCTATTTTTAGCGGGTAAGTAGCTAATTTTGTAGGGTTGCTCAATTGTTTGTCTATTCCAGGATCTTCTAACATATTATCTACGCCCATCGAGTTCCTGAAAGGGGTAGGACCCGTACGGGCAGAATTGCTGAAAAAAGAACTACAGCTATTCACTTTCTCCGATTTATTGGAGCATTTTCCCATTCGCCACATCGATAAAACCAGTATTAGCTTAATCAGCGATATCCATCCGGATACCGACTCCATTCAGGTAGCTGGCACTTTGCTGTTTACTGAAGTGGTAGGAGCCGGCAGGGGGAAAAGACTGATTGCCCAAATCAGAGATAGTTCCGGCACGATGGAATTAGCTTGGTTTCAAGGGATTAACTGGGTAACTAAACAATTACAAGAAGGAACTACCTATCTGGTATTTGGTAAAACCGGTTTTTTTAATGGCAAGCCCCAGATTGTTCATCCAGAACTGGAAGTGTACACGCCAGCCCGAGGAGATGGAAAACCCTTTTTAGAACCGGTTTATCCAAGCACCGAAAAGTTGAAAGCCAGGGGATTAAATGGTCGCCAGCTGGCAAAATTAACGGCCAACTTATTTGCACAAATTCAGCCAGCTGATATTCCTGAAAATATTCCGGAATATATTTTAGCGCCCCAACAACTGATTGGTCGGTCGCAGGCGTTTCGTCAATTACATTTTCCTGCTTCTCTTGAAGATTATCGAAAGGCAATTGATCGAATGAAATTCGAAGAATTTTTTATCGCACAAATTCGATTAAACCTGGTTCGGTTGCGAAGACATAAGCATAGTAAGGGTGTTTTGTTCGAAAAAGTGGGCGATTTATTTAATCAGTTTTTTCATCAGTATTTGCCATTTTCATTAACAGGGGCTCAAAAAAGGGTACTACGTGAAATTAGAAATGATACAGGTCAGGGTAAACAAATGAATCGCCTGCTGCAGGGTGATGTAGGAAGCGGAAAAACAATTGTGGCATTGATGAGTATGCTATTGGCAGCCGATAATGGCTATCAGAGCTGCTTTATGGCTCCCACCGAAATTTTGGTGCAGCAACACTATGCAAGTCTTCAAAAACTACTCAAAGATTTACCCATACAGGTAGCCATGTTAACCGGCAGTACCAAAACGGCTGCCAGAAAGGAAATTTTAAAAGGGTTATTAGATCAAACCATTCAGATTGTAGTTGGTACGCATGCAGTTATTGAAGATGTGGTGCAGTTTAAACAACTCGGTTTGGTAATAGTAGATGAGCAACATCGCTTTGGGGTAGCCCAGCGTGCTCGACTTTGGGAAAAAGCCACCATACCTCCCCATGTGCTGGTAATGACGGCCACACCTATACCCCGAACCCTGGCAATGACGGCCTACGGAGATTTGGATTACAGTGTTATGGATGAATTACCTCCGGGGCGACAACCCATAACTACGGTGCATCGCAACGAATCGGCCCGTGGTCAGGTATATGATTTTGTTCGCAGTGAAATTGAAAAAGGTAGGCAAGCCTATTTTATTTATCCTTTGATAGAAGAGAGTGAGAAAATGAGTTATGAAGATCTTACCCAAGGGTATGAACAGGTAAAAAGTTTTTTTCCGGAGCCCCGGTTTAGAATCAGCATGGTTCATGGCCGGATGCCCTCCGACCTGAAAGAAACCAACATGCAACGGTTTGTGAGTGGTGATACCCAGGTAATGGTGAGTACAACGGTAATTGAAGTGGGAGTAGATGTGCCCAATGCAACTGTAATGGTGATTGAAAGTGCCGAAAAATTTGGCTTATCTCAGTTGCACCAGCTGCGGGGTAGGGTTGGTAGGGGCAGTGAAAAAAGTTTTTGCATTTTATTAACGAGTTATAAAACCAGCAAAGAAGCTGCGGAACGTATCCAAGTTATGACGAGTACCAATGATGGTTTTGTGGTGGCAGAGAAGGACTTAGCCCTTCGTGGGCCAGGAGAAATAGAAGGTACCCGCCAGAGTGGGGCGCTCAATTTTAAGGTGGCCAGCATTATTCATGACCGCGATTGGCTCGAAAAAGCCAAATTAGAGGCCGAAAAATTGGTAGAAGAAGACTTGAGTTTAGAATTGGCAAAGAATTTGATATTAAGAAGTTATCTGAGTATGCAAGAGGGGGGAACGGTATGGAGCAGAATTTCCTGATTATTGTCAGAGAATTACGAAGAAATAAGTTGGATATTTATGCTAGTGAAAACAACAGTACGGTTTATTTATATCTTTCTGCTGCTCATTACTGGAGTAATTGGGGCATCTGCGCAAGACAACCTTCAGTTTATTGAGAACAAAGGTCAGTGGGATCAATCCGTAAAATTTAAAGGAGATTTACAGGCAGGGCTGTTTATGCTCACACAAGATGGGTATAAAGTGGTTTTGCATAAAACAGAAGATATATCTCGGATAGCCGAATGGGTGCATCGGGGGAAGGATGAATTAAAAAGTGCCGATCAAGCAGCCAGTGTGCAAATTCCTGTTTTCGATCAGTCCTCATCTATTGTATTGCATTCGCACCAATATCAGATGCGATTATTAAATGCGAATCCTAAGCCAACCATCATTCCAGAAAAATTGTTGGATAGCAAAACCAATTATATCATTGGAAACGATCCAGCTCGCTGGGCAAGCAATTGCCGCACATTTTTAGCGGTTACTTATCAAAATATTTATCCCAACATTGATATTCGCTATTACACATCTGAAGGTTCGTTAAAGTATGATTTTATTGTTCATCCTGGCGGACGTGTGGAGGATATCGCGCTTTATTTTGATGGGTTGGAGTCGTTAAAATTGAAAGATGCGGGATTGGTTTTACAAACTTCTGTGCAACAGGTTAAGGAAATGCCTCCGTATAGTTATCAGTTGATGGATGGGGTAAAACAAGAAGTGAATTGCCGCTACGAGGTAAAAGGGAATATAGTTCGCTTTAAAACCGAGATGCCGGTAAATAAATCTGCCACATTGGTAATAGATCCTACTGTTATATTTTCTACGTTTACCGGAAGTAGAACCGATAACTGGGGATATACTGCTACTTATGACAATCAAGGAAATTTTTATGCCGGTGGAATCGCGTTTGCCAGTAATACCGGAGCAACATTTCCAACCAGTAATGGTGCTTTTCAGCAAACTTTTCAAGGGGGCGTAACATCAACGGGCGAGGGAGGCGGCGGATTCGATATGGCTATCATTAAATTTGATCCATCCGGAACCAAAAGGGAATATGCAACTTATTTAGGCGGCTCAAAAGGGAATGAACAGCCACATAGTATGGTGGTTGATAAAGACGGCAATTTAGTAATTGCAGGTCGTTCTACCTCAACTGATTATCCTACTGCAGGCGCTTTAAAATCTTATGGATCTTTGTTGGGTAATAGTTGGCATATTGTAGTAACCAAATTAAATGCAACCGGAACCGGCTTGATAGGTTCTGTTAGAATTGGTGGAAATGGACAGGATGGCGTGAATATTATTCATAAATATAGTTTTAAGGGTACTATTTCTATTAACCGAAATTATGGGGATGATGCAAGGAGTGAAGTTATTCTGGATAATGCCGGCAATGTGTATTTTGCATCTTGTACCCAATCTAGTGATTTTCCTACCACACCGGTATCTCAACAAACCACATTGGGTGGAACCAATTCATCTGGCAGAGCGCAGGATGCAGTAATGCTCAAGCTGTCTCCCAATCTCTCTTCTGTAATCTTCAGCGTACTTTTTGGCGGAAACAATGATGATGCTGCCTATGTGCTGGCATTGAATCCGCTCAATAATAATATTCTGGTCGCTGGTGCCACGGCTAGTACCGATTTTCCAGGCAATAAAACGGGCGTGAAATATCCGGCATTTCAGGGTGGATTAGGAGATGGTTTTATAACTGAATTTTCCAACGCCGGAAATTTACTAAAGAGTACTTATTGGGGTACTGCTGGTGTGGATGGTATTTATGGTATCCAATACGATAAGTTTGGCTTTCCTTATGTTGCTGGAACAACTACCGGAAACTGGCCAGTTGTAAATGCTATTTTTAATCAGCCCGGGGGCAAACAGTTTATTGTAAAAATTAAGCAGGATTTAAGTGACCCGGTTTACTCAACCATTTTTGGAACCAATTCCAGCGTTCCAAATTTATCACCTACCGCTTTTTTAGTTGATAGGTGCGAAAATGTTTATTATTCAGGTTGGGGA
>CAIUKP010000188.1 GCA_903899675.1 uncultured Bacteroidota bacterium
CTCTCCATCGAAAATCTCCAGCAGCAGATGAAATTGGCCAAAGAACAGTTGATGAATACTACCCTGTTTGTGGATGTAGACGTTTTTATCAGCACACGCATACAAACTTCGCAGCAGCGACATGCAATCATTACCATTTCTGTAAAAGAAAGATGGTACCTTTTTCCGGTTCCCTATTTTAAACTGGTTGACCGAAATTTTAATCAGTGGTGGGTAGAACAAAATCGAAGCCTCGACCGAGTTAATTACGGGTTAAAATTTATTCAGAATAATTTTACCGGAAGAAACGATAACCTCGATATCTGGTTGATAACAGGCTACAATAAACAGATTAGCTTTCGGTACCAACTTCCCTTCATTGATAAGAAACTGAAGAGCGGATTAAACATGGGCTTTGCCTATGCAACACAAAAGGAATTGAATTATAGTACCCAAAACAACAAGCAACAATTTTTTAAACAAGATACTATAATGCGCGAAACCGTTCGATTTGACATTACGTATTCTTATCGGCCGGATGTAAAACAAAGGCATTATTTTAGATTTTCCTATAACAAAGAACATGTAGCCGACACCATCGTTAAATTGAACCCGCAATATTTTCCGGTTTCCGGAAGCCTGATTAATTGGTTCGATTTCAACTACCAACTTAAATATTACAACGTTGACTATATAGCTTATCCCACCCGCGGATGGATGCTCGAAGCAAATCTTTATACCCGGATGCTTCAAAAAAAATTTGATTTATGGCAGGCTTCTGCCCGCGTGGTTTATGCAATTCCCTTGAAACCTGGTGTGCGATTTTTTCACCTAGAAGGAATTGCAGTTGCTAGAACACCAGTAAATAATGCTTTTGTCAATCAACGACTTATCGGATATGGTTACACACAAATGCGTGGTCTAGAATACAATGTGGTAGATGGATCGGCCGCCGGCATTTTAAAAACCACTTTTCATCAGCGGGCCCTGTCTGTTATTTTACAAAACCCGGTAAGCAGCAAAACGCACGACCGGATACCTATTCGGGTATTTGTAAAGGCTTATGCAGATCTAGGGTATGGATATAACCGGTACGGACAAAGCTCCAA
The DNA here is from genome assembly GCA_903899675.1 of uncultured Bacteroidota bacterium. Taxonomy (GTDB): domain Bacteria; phylum Bacteroidota; class Bacteroidia; order Chitinophagales; family Chitinophagaceae; genus Sediminibacterium. The sequence goes on from CAIUKP010000188.1 coordinate 1,089, forward strand.
CACCCTCAATAATTCTCTGCTAAGAAGTTGGGGTATTGGAATTGATATAGTTTCTATTTATGATTTTGTATTTAAAATTGAATACAGTATGAATCAACTAGGCAGGGAAGGCGTATATTTACATAGCAGAAATGATTTTTAAGTAGATGCCAATACCCCGCGAAACTTGCTACCGCAGCATGTAGAAGTTCCGACACAAATATTCTTTTTCATGAAAGTTGCCATTTATAGCCGAGGACTGGATACAGAACAGGGGGCGAACCTCGATATCTTGTTGGAAGCCCTTACCCGCTTCGAAGTTTGTATTCTGATTTACCAACCACTTTTATTACAGTTTAACCATGTTACCATTCGGTATCCGGCACTCGTACCATTTGCAACTTCTGCAGACCTGCCCGAAGAGCTGGATTGTCTTATCAGCCTGGGCGGCGATGGAACCTTACTCGATACCGTTACCCTGGTGAGAAACAAAAAAATACCAGTACTTGGCATCAATTTCGGAAGACTGGGCTTTTTGGCAGACATTAGCCGCGAGGAGCTTTCATCCGCAGTAGATGCGCTTGTGAACCGCACTTTTATCATCGACAAAAGAACCCTGATACACCTCGATTCTGATAAAAAACTATTTGGCGAAGCACCATTCGGGCTCAATGAATTTGCCATTCATAAGCGAGACACCTCCCCGATGATAAAAGTGCATGCCTACCTGAATGGAGAGTTTCTGAATACCTATTGGGCGGATGGTTTGATTGTTTCTACCCCTACTGGCTCAACCGGCTACAACATGAGCTGCAATGGCCCCATCCTTTTTCCAGAGTCGTCGAGTTTTGTAATTACCCCGGTGGCCCCCCATAACTTAAATGTTCGGTCAATAATAGTCCCAGATACCAGCATTATTTCCTTCGAAATAGAAAGCAGGGCCGATATGTTTATCTGTGCTTTAGATGCCAGAAGAGAAATAGTAGACAAATCGATTCAATTAGCCGTAAAAAAGGAGGCTTTTGGTGTAAATCTGGTACGATTGAATGAAAACAGCTTCCTTTCTACCCTGCGAACTAAGCTCGCATGGGGGCTTGATAAAAGAAATTAACATTTTTGATAACGATTTTTGCTGTTTTTTTACAACAAATTCTGTCCTTTCCCCAAATTCAATGCCTAGAAAATACCTGATAATACCCCTTCTGGCCTTCGGCGTTTTATCTGCC
>CAIUKP010000189.1 GCA_903899675.1 uncultured Bacteroidota bacterium
AATTAAAATAGTTACAGAAGAGATGGTTTCCAACGGTTCTATATTGCAACCACAGCTTAAGATATTGATTCGTGATAAAAATAATCCAAGCAAAGACAGTTTACAAATAACTATCTCAGATAGTTTTTACAGTTGTTCCAAATGGATTTTGTTGCAGTCATTCACCCCCATTGAAAACAACACCCTCCAATCAATACCTGTTCAATGTGCGGGCGCGTCCATTCCAACCTTGAAAGCCACTTCGCCTTTAGGTGGATATGGATGGTATCAATATTTATGGGAATACGCATCCGAAGAAAAGGGTGTCTTTACCCGTTTTGGAATAAATGACACTACCCCTTTGTACAATTTGGCACCAGTAAACCGGTCCTTGTGGATTAGAAGAAAAGTAGTATCGGGGCCCTGTGTAAATTATTCCATTCCCAAGCTGATTGCAATAAAAGGGGAAGGCTTATGGCGAGGAAAAAACTCTTCTAATTGGAATGATGCAAGCAATTGGTGTACCGAAAAAATTCCAACAGAAAATATATCCGTACCCATACCAGGGGGAACCCCATTTTCGCCGGTTCTTTCCCTAAAGGGCCTTTGCGACACCCTACAATTACTATCCGAAGGCAATTTATGTATTAAGGGTGAATTAGGTATTCATAGCATCTTACAAAGTCCTGCATCAGCCATACTAGCTTCAGATGGCACTATCAGATTAATTGGAGACGAGCCTCAAATTCTTTCTGGCAAAAATTTCCAGCAACATACTATCGGATTCATAACCATACAAAACCAACAGGGTGTTTCCCTAATTGATTCAATGGTAATTGCTAAATCGTTATCTATTCAACAGGGATATGTAATTACCGATTCAACATTATGGATGAATAATAACGCTGTTGTAGGGCCATCCTCGGATGGAAGTTTTATACGTGGTACGGTTAATACCCGCGTATTACTGGATAATAATAAACGACAATACTTATTTAGTAGTCATCCATTTTCTAATCCCCAACCGCTATCTATACTAGCCAGTCAGGTAAGTATTACGGGTAACAAACAATCAGATCCTCTCTTCGCCCCCACTCCTCTTCAACTTCCATCTGCATTTAAGTTGATCAGCGCAACCCAAGAGGGAGATAGTCTGGGTAAATTAAATTGGATGCCATTTACTTCTTTACAAGGCAGTGGTGAAAATATCTGGAAGCGCGCTGAAGGAATACGGTGGCTATTCAGAGGCAATAAAGGCCAGGGTTTAGATGATCAAACCGCCTGGCTGCAAGAAACAGCTTATCCCATCGAACCGGTTTTACTCGAATGCTCAGGAGAACTGAATTGTGGAGAGCAAGTGATTCAATTTCCCGATTCAGCTGTAAGTTACCAACTGGTGGGCAATCCCTATCTATGCAGTATTGATATGACTACTTTACAGATTTCCGATAGCATTGCCCCGCATTATTGGGTATGGAATCCTCTACAAGGAAAATCAGGAGGATATACCTGCCATTTATTTAGGGAGTCCACTGTCATTCCCCCTTATGGTACTTTTTTAATACGATTACAAGGGATACACCAGCATCAGCTATTAATCAGTGAAAAATCTAAAGTACCCAAACCGGCATATTATTCGGGAAACAATATCAATGAATCGCTTCAACAGATGACATGGAAATTATACCAGGATAGTATTTTTACGATCAGGTATCCATCCGGGAAAATCCGAAAGCCTATAATGGTTTTGACTGGCTGGATGGCGAAAAAATAAAAAATCCCTCACATAACATGTATACAGAAACCTATAACGGACAACCACTTTCAATCGATCAACGTTCCATCAATTCAAAAAGTTTTATTCCATTGGTAATGGAGAAACTACCAGCCGGCAGGTACTCTTTACATCTAACACAACTGGCATTGAATCCAGACAATAAATTATATTTTATAGATAATTACACCCAGCAAATGAATCCGCTTCAGCGGGATACTATTTATCTTTTCGAAATAAATTCAGATAGCTTAAGTATCTCACGAAATCGGTTTTTGATTGCCGGAAAAGACCCATTACAAAGTGGCCTTAGCTTATTAGAAATTTATCCACTTAACATTTGGCCAAATCCTGCAATGGATTATCTGCAAATCAAATGCAGTGTATGGCCTGAGGGAATGGTAACTGTGCTTATCAATGATTTTTCAGGAAGAACCATCCGCCAAACACGCAGCAGTTTTGACTCGAATGGTAAATTACAAATTCCAGTAAATGATATTCATCCCGGAACTTACACCATTGAAATCAGGAATACGAATAGTTTATATCGAGCTTCTGGTAAATGGATTAAACAATAAATGCAGCAACTCAATAATTAACCGGGAAGAGCCATCCACGGGTATCTGGAACAATCTGATCGCGAATGTTGTTGATGTTTTTCTTTAATAGCGGAGCAACTTCCCACTGGGTTGTATCAAATTGAATGGTATAATCACGATACGAAAGTTGTTGTATCATTGCGATGGTAGCGGCAGTTCCTGTTCCAAAAATTTCTCTTAATGTGCCGTCCTTATGTGCTGAAATCACCTCATCAATCTGAATTGGCCGCTCCTCTACCTGGTATCCCATATCTCTCAATACCTGTATCGCACTATCTCGGGTAATGCCGGCCAAAATAGTTCCCTCTTCCAGTGAGGGCGTAATGGCAGTATTTCCAATTAGGAAAAAAACATTCATAACGCCAACTTCCTGCAAATATTTATGCTCAAATGCATCCGTCCACAAAACCTGATCATATCCGGCTTTTCGGGCAATGGAAGTAGCCAACATACTTCCGGCATAATTACCTGCATTTTTAGAAAATCCTACCCCACCTGGGGCTGCTCGGGTATATTTTTCTTCAACATAAATCTTCAGCGGCTCCACGTAGTACGGTCCGGAAGGGCTTAGGATAACCATAAACTTGTAGGTTTCGGATGGCTTAACCCCAATTACCGGATCGGTAGCTATCATAAATGGCCGGATGTATAAAGAATATTCAGGAGTTGCCGGAACCCAAGCCTGGTCTAACTGAATCAACTGTCGCATTCCCTCTAGAAACAAATCTTCTAGCACTTCAGGCATCTCGAGACGAGTAGCAGATAGGTTGAAACGTTTCCAATTTTCCTCCGGTCTGAATATGGAAATTTTTCCGTCGGCTGTTTTATAGGCTTTTATACCCTCAAAAATAGCCTGACCATAATGAAATACTGCAGTAGCGGGTGATAGTTGTAATGAACTGTAAGGTCGAATTTGGATATTTGTCCACTCCCCATTGATAAAATCTGCTTCCAGCATATGATCTGTAAAAAACTTACCGAAAGGCAGGTTATTCCAATCAATTTGATGTAAACTAGATTTTTCAACATGAGTAATCTTTATAGTCTCAACAGCTTGCATACCCTTATTTTTGTGCAAAGAAACAAAAAAATAAAAGCTAACGAGCGTTATTTTTCAATTATTTACTCTTTTATGGCATTACCGGCATTTTTACTGGCCTCATATTATAAAAACAAGTTGGTTATTCGACCCGAAAATAAAGCGGCTTACCCTGCAGCTGCTGCACAAACCCAGCAGGTTCCCGCAACCGAAAACAGATGGTATTTAGGAGAAAATAAAAAACAGGTTACGATAGTAGTAAATCAGTCTTCAATTGCCTTTCTTACCGACGAGCAATTTGTTTTACTTGCCGGTGTGTTGAAAGCCTGTAAATTGAATATGGCAGATGTAGCCATTGTGAACCTTGGCAATGGTGCTAAAAATTTTACACAACTGCACCAAACCTTGAATACAAGGTTTCTATTACTTTTTGATGTGGCTACGTCTACAATCGACTTACCTTTCTCCATCCCACTTTACCAGTTACAATCTTACGATCAATGCCAAATTTTACAGGCGACCGCTTTAAATAATATGCTAGGAGAAGGAACAGCAGCCAAGGATGAAAAAATGAAACTTTGGAACGGCTTGAAAAAAATGTTTTCCCTATAATCAGTTCGTATGCAACTTCCCATTCCTCTCCTATTTGCCAGTAACAACTTACATAAAGCTGAAGAGATTAGAAGTATTGCAGGCTTAACCTGTAAGATAATTACACTACGGGAGGCAGGTATTGAAATTGATATTCCAGAACCGCACCTAAGTTTTCACGACAATGCACTTGAAAAATCGAGAACGATTTATCAATTAACCCATAAAAATTGTTTTAGTGAAGACAGTGGTTTAGAGGTGCCCGCATTGGGGGGAGCCCCAGGGGTACGAAGTGCCCGGTATGCACATGAAAAAGCAACTGATGAAGAAAATATTGAAAAGTTATTACAAGAAATGAAGGAGCTTGGGGACAGAACTGCCTATTTTAAAACGATAATTTCATTACAATTTGAGGGGGGCGAATTTTTTTTTGAGGGGGGATGCAGTGGTCAAATCCTACTACAAAAAAAAGGTTCAGCAGGTTTTGGTTACGATCCGATTTTTATTCCAGACGGCAGTACGCTTAGTTTTGCTGAAATGAGCAGTGCTGAAAAAAATCAGTTTAGTCACAGAGAAAAAGCCGTTCGGAAAATGCTTTCATTTTTACAAAGCAAATAAAAAGACTTAGCTGTTCCAGATTCTCCAGCTTTCATTTGCCTGCTCAATTAACATTTCCCAACCGTTTTGGAAACTAGTTCCTCTTTCCTTTCCCATTTTTATAAATTTAGTTTCAGCTGGATTATATACCAAATCGTATAAGTGGTGTAAGGGAGTTAATTGATCATAGGGTATGGGGGGGCAGTCATCTACCTGTGGAAAAGTACCCAAGGGGGTTGTATTAATGATGAGTGTATGTGTTGCTAGCATCGATTCCGTTACATCTTGGTAAGCAATGCTAGCTTGCCCCGCTGAACGCGACACCAACTGATAAGAGATGTTGAGTTGTTGTAAAACGTACACCACAGCGGCCGAAGCACCCCCTGTGCCTAACACCAGTGCGTATTGATGATGGGGTTGGAGAAAGGGGAGTAACGACTGTCGGAAACCAACTACATCTGTATTATACCCAATTAAACCTCCTTCCTTAATTTGGATACAATTACAAGCACCAATCGATTTAACTACCGGACTAATGGAAGTTAGGTAGGGGATAATTGCCTTTTTATAGGGAATAGTAACATTAATACCTTGCAGATCTGGATATTCTTGCAAGAGTTTGGGAAACTGGCTAATCTCACTGATTGGAAAATTTTCGTAAGCACAATCCAGTGTATTTTCATTTTCAAATTTTTCTGAAAAAAATTTTTTCGAAAAAGAATGCGACAAGGGAAACCCAATCAGTCCAAACCTACGCATAGCTATTTTTTGTCGAGATAAAGATCAAATGTATCTCCCCGCAAACCAATTCGCATAGCTTCCAGCGGAATAATTTCATGAGGAGAAATATTTCCCAAATTCACGTTACATCCAATCAATTCTAGAAAATAAAGCTGTTGGGCTTTTTGAGGTGCTTCCCAAATAATTTTTTCGGCTGGTATTTGGGTTAATATTTCCTGAACCAGTCCTTCTCTTACTTCTCCCGAGCCTCTGTAAATACCTACATTACCAGCTTCTCTTGCTTCGGCTATAACATAAGTTGACCCAGCTGCTAGTTCTGCCCGCATCAGTTCAATCCATTTATAGGGAGGAATAATATGTGCAGCATCTTTACTACCAACTTCGCTTAAAACGGTAAAATGTTTGGTCAATTTTTCTATGTACCCACATTTTTCAGAATGGGGAATACTGATAGATCCATCGCTAACTTCTACATGGGTGATTCCATAGTCTTTACAAATGGCTATAAAATCATCAAATTGGTTTCTGATGAGAAATGCTTCAAAAAGCGTTCCGCCAAAATAAATGGGCATTTGATGCTGATGATATACATTTATTTTTTCTCTTAGGTTAGGGGTAACATAAGAAGTTCCAAAACCTAGTTTAAGCAAATCGGTATGGGGGTTACCCACACTCAAAAATTGTTCTACCTCCGGGATACTCAGTCCCTTATCCATTACCATAGTAACTCCCGAAACCCTTGGCTTGGGGGTTCTCTCAGGCATTTGTGTTAAATGAAAATTCATATTAGTTGCTTTTCAGGCGCAAAATAATGTAAACAGCGCATTAAAAAACGGTTATGGACGATTATCCCCCTTTCTTTTTAGTCATTTTTTTATGTCGGGCCATAAGGTCCACCACTTGCAAATTGCGAAGTATAGATGGATTCAGGTCGATAAATTTTTTCAAATGCCGGGGTGCTTTTTGCATTGCAGTTTCTAGTTGTATCAATGCTTCTTTCGTTC